>CAMAWF010000037.1 GCA_945861895.1 Rhizobium sp. Q54 | reverse complement strand
GGCGGGCTCGGCGTGGAATTCCTCGGGCTCGATCCGCAATATCCGCTGAAATACCTGGTGTTTTTTCTGATCGTCGTTGCGGTCGGAGGCCTCGGGAAAATCACCGGCGTGTTCTGCGCGTCGGCGCTGATCGGGATTCTCGATTTTGTGCTGAAGAAATATATCCCGCAGGGCGGCACGCTGTTCATCTTTGTCATGACGATCCTGTTGCTGCTGTGGCGGCCGCAGGGCCTGTTCGGGAAAGCGTCATGACCGCGCCCGCGCCAGCGGTGGCGGAGCATCCGGCGGCGCTTGCCTTGGCCGGCCGGCACCGCGTGCGCATCTGGGAGCCGCTGCCCTGGCTGCTGGCCATCGCTTTCTATTTCTTATTCCCGAAATATCTCGGCTTCGGCACCGATTTGCTGGTCACGATCCTGTTCGCGCTCTCGCTCGATCTGGTGCTTGGTTATGCCGGCATCGTCACGCTAGGCCACGCGGCGTTTTTCGGCGCCGGCGCCTACACCGTCGGCATGCTGGCCAAATACGGAATTTGGACCGAGCCGATCACCGGCCTCGTCATCGCCGCGGCGGTTGCAGCCGCAATCGGCTTCGTCTCCGGACTGATACTGCTGCGCACCACCGGCCTCACGCTGCTCATGCTCACGCTCTGCACCATGGCGTTGCTGGAGGAGGCGGCCAATCTCGGCCAGGAATATACCGGCGGATTCGACGGGCTCGACAGCGTGCCGATCGATCCGGTGTTCGGAATATTCGAATTCAATCCGCTGTTCCCGAACACGCAATATCTTTACGTGCTCGGCGTGCTGTTTCTGTGTTTCATCTTCATACGCACGCTGGTCTATTCGCCGTTCGGCCAAAGCCTGACCGGCATTCGCGAGAACATGTTGCGCATGCATGCGGTCGGCGCGCCGGTGCGCATGCGGCTGGTGCTTTGCTACACGATCTCGGCGGCGATTGCCGGAATTGCCGGCGCGCTTTGGGCGCAGGCCAACGCCTATGTGAATTTGAGCGCGCTCGGCCTCGACCGCGCCGCGACTGTGCTGATCATTCTCGTTCTCGGCGGATGCGGCCGGCTCTATGGCGCTTTCGTCGGCGCAATCGCCTACATGGCGCTGTCGCATTTTCTCGCCAAGATTTATCCCACCGCCTGGCAACTCGGCCTCGGGCTGCTGCTCGTGATCATCGCGCTGTTCGCGCGCAACGGTATTCTCGGCATATTTCAGTCGTTCTTGCACCGCCTGAAAGCAAAGCGCGCAAGATCATCATGAGTGCTCCCTTGCTCGAAACTCGAGGACTGGGCCGTAATTTTGGCGCGCTTTTAGCCGTGCACGATATTAATTTTCGGCTTGAAGCCGGCGCCCGCCACGCGCTGATCGGCCCCAACGGCGCGGGCAAGACCACATTCATCAATCTGCTCAGCGGCGTTCTGCAATCCTCCACCGGCCAGGTGATCTTCAAGGGCGACGACATCACCGAAATGCCGGAGGCCGCGCGGGTCAAGCTCGGCATCGCGCGCACATTCCAGATCAACCGGCTGTTCCGCGGCCTCTCCGTGCTGGAGAACGTCTACATTGCGGTGGCCGAGCGCACCGGCATCGCGCCGTCGAAGCTGCGGCCGGCCGGCACGCGCAAGAACGTGGTCGATGAAGCGATGCACATGCTGGAGACGGTGAAGCTGCAGGACGCCGCCGGCAGTCTTGTTTCCGAATTGCCCTATGGCCGCCAGCGCCTGGTGGAAATTGCGATTGCGCTCGGCTTGCGCTCGGAGGTGCTGCTGCTCGACGAGCCGGCGGCGGGCGTGCCGAGCGCCGAAACGCATATCATTCTAGACGCCGTCGCCGGCTTGCCGAAACATATCGGCGTTCTCATCATCGAGCACGACATGGACGTGGTGTTCCGCTTCGCCGAGCGCATCACCGTGATGGTGGCGGGCTCCGTGTTCACCGAAGGTACGCCCGAGCAAATCCGCGCCGACGAGCGCGTGCGCGCGGTCTATCTCGGCCAGGAAGCCCATCGCGGGGCGGCTCATGGTTGAGCGGCCGCCTGCGCTGGTCCTGGACAACGTCTCCGCCGGCTACGGCGAGACGGTGGTGCTCGAAAACGTACGGCTCGAACTTGCAGCCGGCAAGACGCTTGCGATCATCGGGCGCAACGGCGTCGGCAAGACCACGCTGCTGGCGACCGTCATGGGCCATACGACGTTGCATGGCGGCAGCGTGCGGCTCCACGGCAACGATATTTCGCACCTCGCCACCTATCGGCGCGTTCATGCCGGTCTTGGTTATGTGCCGCAGGAACGTGAGATTTTCCCCTCGCTCACGTTGCTGGAAAATCTCCAGGTGGCGGAGCGGCCGGGGCCGTGGACAATCGCGGAAGTGTTCAAATTGTTCCCGCGGCTTGCCGAACGCCAGGGCAATCGCGGCAATCAGCTCTCCGGCGGCGAGCAGCAGATGCTGGCAATCGCGCGCGCGCTGGTCGGCAATCCGTCCGTGCTGCTGATGGACGAGCCCTCCGAAGGGCTCGCGCCGGTGATCGTGGAAGAACTCGCGCGCGCGGTGAAGCAGCTTGCCGCCGCCGACCTCGCACTCATTCTGGTCGAACAGAACACGCGCCTTGCGCTTGAGCTTTCCCCGCGCGCCGTGGTCATGGACCGCGGCCAGGTGGTGTATGACGGGCCGAGCGATACGCTGCGGCGCGATCCCGCCAAGCTCGATGCCTTGATCGGCGTGGCGAAGAAGTAGCGGCCGCTATAGACCGGCATTTAGGTGCGCTCTTGGAATGTGCGCCGGGATGGGCCACATTGGGCCGGCGAGGTTGCAATGAAATACACCAAACGCGACGCCAAGACTTATGCCCGCGCCCACATGAAGGGCATCTGGGCTGCGGCGCTCACGCCATTTACGCCCGATCTCGCCATCGACGAGGCGGGCTTTCGCCGCAACCTCAAGCACTGGACCGGGGACCTCTCCATCGACGGCGTGTTCGTCTGCGGCAAGCAGGGCGAATTCTTCGCGATGTCGGTCGCCGAGCGCAAGATGACCTTCGAGATCGCGGTCGACGCCATCGGCGGGCGCGCCGGCACCGTGATGTCGTGCTCGGACCAGAACATGGACGTGGTGATCGATCTCGCAAAGCACGCGCAGGCAATCGGCGCGGATTTCATTGTCGTGCACGCGCCGGTGCTGCATTTCCTTAAAGCCCAGGATGACACGCTCTACGAATATTACCGCGCGATCAGCGAGCAGGTCGATATCGGCATTGCGCTGTGGAGCCATCCCGACAGCGGCTATCTGCTCAGTCCTGAACTGTGCGCGCGCATCGCCGACATTCCCAATATCGTCGCCATCAAATACAGCGTGCCGCGCGAAATGTACGCCAAGCTCACGCGCATGGCCGGCGACAAGATCATCGTCAGCACCGCGTCCGAGGAAGAGTGGTTCGACAATATCGTCGAACTCAACTGGCGGCTTTATCTCTGCTCGACGCCGCCCTATTTGCTGCAAACCAAAACCGACAAACGCATGTGCGAATATACCGATCTCGCCATGCGCGGCGAGATCGACAAGGCGCGCATCGTGCGCGACAGCCTCAATCCGGTACGCGAAGCCATCCGGCGCACGCGGCCGCTGGAGAAGCCGCAGGCGCATTCGAAATATTGGCAGGAACTGCTGGGACAGGCCGGCGGCCCGGTGCGCCGTCCGATGCTGCAACTCACCGAGGCGGAAAAGGCGGCAACCCGCGCGGCTTTCGCCGCCTGCGGGCTCAATACCGGCGCCGCGCGTTCCTCGGCGGCGTAGCGCGGGGAAAGACGGAGGAGAACGATCATGCTGGATCGGCCGCGATTGCAGGCGTTCAACTTCAAAAAGTGGATCGACGAGCATCGGCATCTGCTCAAGCCGCCGGTCGGCAACAAGCGCGTGTTCGACAACGGCGAGATGACGGTGATGGTGGTCGGCGGGCCGAACGAGCGCACCGATTATCACGACGATCCGGTGGAAGAATTCTTCTACCAGCTCAAGGGCAACATGCTGCTCAAGCTCGTCGACAACGGCCGTTTCTATGACGTGCCGATGCGCGAGGGCGATGTTTTCCTGCTGCCGCCGCATGTGCGCCATTCGCCGCAGCGGCCGGAGGCGGGCTCGATCGGGCTTGTGGTCGAGCCCAAGCGGCATGCCGGCGACGATATCGACGCCTTCGAATGGTATTGCTTCGAATGCAACGCGCTGGTGCACCGCGCCGAGATCAAGATCAAGCATATCGTGAAGGATCTGCCGCCGGTCTACGATGCGTTCTACAGCAACGATAAGGTGCGCAAATGCCCGAGCTGCGGCGCCGTGCATCCCGGCAAGAAACCGCCCGCGGGCTGGGTCAAGCTCTAGGCGCCGGCGCGATCGCCGCGCAGAGCGCATAGGCTCGCGTGGGGCCGCCGCCCAACCTTGACGCGCGCATGGATTTAGCGTTTGCCCTCGGCATGAAGCACAGCACGGACCGAATTCTCACCACCCATGTCGGCAGCCTGATCCGCCCGCAGCCGCTGCAGGAATTCTTGCGCGCCAAACAGGCGGGTAAATCGTTCGACCAGAGCGCGCACGAGACGTGTCTGAAGAGTTCGGTGGCCGACATCGTGCGCCAGCAGGCCGCGGCCGGCATCGATGTGGTCAGCGACGGCGAATTCGGAAAATCCATCAGCTGGTCGCAATATATGCTTGAGCGCCTGAGCGGCTTTGCACGCCGGCCGGTCAAGCCGGACGCCAATCCGTTCAAGCGCGGCGCCGATCGTGAAAAATTTTCCGAGTTCTATGCCGAACTCGACGCGCATGACGGCGTGGCGACCACGTCGGAATCCATTTGCGTCGGCCCGATCGAATATACCGGGCAGGCGGAGCTTGCACGCGACATCGACAATCTCAAGGCCGCGCTCAAGAACGTAAAAGTCGAGGAGGCGTTCCTGCCGGTTGCGGCGCCGGCCAGCGTGATCCCGGACCGCAAGAACGAATATTACAAAAGCGACGAGGAATGCCTGCAAGCCATCGCCGATGCCATGCGCACCGAATACCGCATGATCGTGGACGCGGGCTTCCTGTTGCAGCTTGACGATGCGCGCAACGCCGTCACCTACGACCGCATGGTGCCGCCCGCGAGCTTCGAGGACTATCGCCGCTGGCTATCGCTGCAAGTCGATGTGCTCAACCACGCCATCGAAGGAATCCCGGAAGACCGCATTCGCTATCACGTTTGCTGGGGAAGCTGGCCGGGCCCGCACACCACCGACGTGCCGCTCAAGGACATCGTCGATCTCATCCTCAAGGTGCGCGTCGGCGCTTACGTGATCGAAGGCGCCAATCCGCGACATGAACATGAATGGAAAGTCTGGAAGGACGTCAAATTGCCGCCGGGCCGGGTGCTGGTGCCCGGCGTCATCAGCCACGCCACCAACGTGGTCGAGCATCCCGAGCTTGTCGCCGAGCGCATCGTGCGGCTGGCAAAATTTGTCGGCCGCGAAAATGTCATTGCCGGAACCGATTGCGGCTTCGCGCAGGGGCCTTTCCACCGCCGCGTTCACCCCTCGATCATGTGGGCGAAGTTCGAGGCGCTGGTCGCCGGGGCGCGGCTGGCGAGCAAGGAGCTTTGGAACTAGCCGCGAATCCGCGCGTCGGCTTGTTCGGCAAGGGCTGCGAGGGCATCCGCCACTTTTACGTCGTAGGCGCTGTTGGGTGTGAGTTGCCGCAGCGGCTCCGGCAGACGCGCAAGATCGCGCGCCGCGCGCGTGCGGATGTCGGCGAGCGAAGGCTGCGGCGCCAGCCGCTTGCCGCCGCGCATCGCCGGCTCGATCAAGCTCTCGCCCGCTTGCTTGTCGGTCTCCACCGACAGCACGTCGCTTTTCATGCGTCCGTCCGCACCGTAGCTGCGCCAGACCTGCTTGCGGCCCGGCCATGTTGCTTTGCCCTCGGAGCGCTTGCGCCGTGGCGCACCGGCATAGTCCTGCAGCTTGTAGGCGCAATCCAGCGTCGGCGCGTCCTGCGAACTGGTGAGATTGGCGCCGATGCCGTAGCCGTCGATCGGCGCACCGGCGGCGCGAATTTTTGCAAGCACGTCCTCGTTGACGCCGCCGCTGACAAAGATGGTGACCGCGGACAATCCGCCGCCGTCGAGAATGCGCCGCACTGATTTTGCCATTGCGATGAGATCGCCGCTGTCGATGCGCACCGCGCGCACGACGATGCCGTCGGCGGCAAGCCGGGGCGCCAGCGCCACAACCTTCCGCGCCGCCGCTTCGGTGTCATAGGTGTCGAGCAGCAGGGTGACGCCCTCGGGCCGCGCGCGCGCGTAATTCTCGAAGGCGGCGGCCTCGTCGTCATGCACCTGCACGAAGGAATGCGCCATGGTGCCGAAAATCGGAATGCCGAACAGCTTGCCCGCGAGCACATTGGCTGCACCGGCAAAGCCCGCGATGTAGCTTGCGCGCGACGCCAATAGACCTGCCTCGGCGCCGTGCGCGGAGCGCAGGCCGAAATCGACCACCGTCTTGCCGTCCGCCGCCAGCACCATGCGCGCGGCTTTGGAAGCGATCATGCTCTGGAAATGCATCACGTTGATCAGCCGCGATTCCACGAGCTGCGCCTGCACCAACGGCGCGGTGATGCGCACAATCGGCTCATGCGGGAAGAACACCGTGCCCTCCGGCATGGCGTGCACGTCGCCGGTGAAGCGGAATGCGGCAAGATAGTCGAGCAGGTTTTTCTTGAAGCGCCCGGTGGAGGCGAGCCACGCGATGTCCTCGGGCGAAAACCGCAGCGTTTCGAGATAATCGAGCAAGGTGTCGAGGCCGGCGGCGAGCAAAAATTCGCGCCGCGCCGGCAGCCGCCGCACGAAGAATTCGAACGCGGCTTCCTTGTTCTCGCCGCGATCCAGATAGGCCTGGATCATGTTGAGTTCATAGAGATCGGTGAGCAGCGGGCTTGTCGCGGGCGTCATGGCGGGGACCAGGGTACGAGTGAAGGCGGACCCGTACCAGAAAAATTCCTCGCCCGGCGCGGGCCGAATTTCAGATCGGCGATTTGCAGGCATGAGTGGCTCCCCGGGCCGGATTCGAACCAGCGACCATTCGATTAACAGTCGAATGCTCTACCACTGAGCTACCGGGGAACGTTTGCTCGGCAGGATAGTGAACCGCCTATAACAAAAGGCTTAAGGCTTGCAAAGCTTTCGCAGGCCGAAGGATGGAGGCCACGCCCGGAATTGAACCGGGGTACGCGGATTTGCAGTCCGCTGCGTCACCACTCCGCCACGTGGCCATCCCCGCTGGCTATATAGGAGCGGCCCGGGAACGACAACACAGGGGCCCGGCCAGCTTGTGCCGGCTTGGGCGGCTTGCCTTTTGCCGGGCCTTGCCGCAAAAAAGTCGCGCCTTCCACGCTGTCCATGGATGGCGTTCGGAGATCGCGATGACCGATTTTGCCGCCGCGCGCCGGATGATGGTCGATGGCCAGGTCCGCCCCAGCGATGTCACCGATTTGCGCCTGATCGGCGCGATGCAGGACGTGCCGCGCGAGCGTTTCGTGCCGCCGGCATTCGCGCAACTCGCTTATCTCGATCTCGACGTGCCGGTGAACGCGCCCGGCGCGAACCAGCGCCATCTGCTCAAGCCGATGGTGCTCGCCAAGCTTATTCACGCCGCCGACATCCGCGCCACCGACATTGCGCTCGATGTCGGCTGCGCCACCGGATATTCCTCCGCCGTGCTGGCGCGGCTGGCGGGCTCCGTGGTTGCGCTGGAGGAAGACGACGCGCTTGCGCGCTACGCCGATGAAGCCCTGAGTTCGACCGGCACCGCCTCGGTCACCGTCGTGGTCGGCCCGCTCGCGGCCGGCTGGCCGAGCCAGGCGCCCTTTGACGTGATCCTCATCAATGGCTCCGCCGAGACGGTACCGAAGGCGCTATTCAGGCAACTCAAGGACGGCGGAAGGCTGGTCTGCGTGTTCGGGAGCGGTCCGGGCTGCAAGGCGATGCTCTATCGGAATACCGGTGGCGAGGTCGGCGGCCGGCCGATCTTCGATGCCGCGGCGCCGTTGTTGCCCGGCTTCGCCAAGCCGCGGGCTTTCGCCTTTTGATCGCCGGATTCGGGGCTGTGGCAGGTTTGCCCCGGCATTGAATCTTTCTGTGGTCTGCCAGCCGCAGGGGTTTCATGCCCCTCCCGAGCCGCCTATGGTTTTGGGCTAACCCTTTTGCGTGCGCTCGCGCGTCTGTCGGGTAGCGGAATGCGTAAAGTTTGTCGGTCGGTGAGGATGGCCCGGTGTGCGATCGCCGCGATCGCATGCGCCGTCATGCCGTTTGCCGGCGCCGCTGCCGAAACGCTGGAAGCGGCGCTGGCGCACGCTTATTCCAACAATCCGCAACTCAACGCGCAGCGCGCCTTGGTGCGCTCGACCGACGAGGGCGTGCCGCAGGCGCTCTCGGGCTACCGGCCGAAGATCAGCGCCACCGCCTCGATCGGCGAGCAACATCTCGAAACCTCGACCAGAGCCAACCGCAACGCGACCCCCACCCAACAATTCGGCTCGACGATGCCGAGCGGCTATGGGCTGACCGGCACGCAGACGCTGTTCAATGGTTTCCAGACCGCCAACCGCACGCGCCAGGCGGAAGGACAGGTTTTCGCCGCGCGCGAGACGCTGCGCACGCTGGAGCAGACCGTGCTGCTCAACGCCGCCACCGCCTATATGAGTTTGCTGCGCGACACCGCGATCTTCGATCTGCAAAAGCGCAACGTCGAAGTGCTGCAAGAGCAATTGCGCCAGACCCGCGACCGCTTCAATGTCGGCGAAGTGACCCGCACCGACGTCGCGCAGTCGGAATCGCGGCTGGCGGCGGGGCGTTCCCAGGTGCTCTCTGCCGAAGCCAATTACAAAACCTCGGGTGCGGTCTACAGACAAGTGATCGGGATGCAGCCGGGCAAGCTCACGCCGGCAACTCCGGTCGACCGCTTTTCGCCGCATGATCTCAACGCGGCGGTCGCGCTCGGCGGCGCCCAGCATCCCAATGTCGCTACCGCGCAATACAACGTCGATGTCGCCCAGCTGCAGGTGAAGGTCGCGGAAGGCGCGCTCTACCCGACGCTGTCGCTGCAGGGCAGCGTGCAGAAGAACTACGAAAGTTCGCTGACCTCGGCGGAATCGTTCTCGGCCTCCATTCTCGGCCAGCTCTCGGTGCCGCTCTACCAGGGCGGCGCCGAATATTCCTCGATCCGGCAGGCCAAGGAAACGCTCGGACAAAAGCGCCTCGATCTCGACACCGCCCGCGATCAGACGCGGCAGACGATCGTGCAGTCGTGGGGCCAGCTTGAGGCGGCAAAAGGCAACATCGAGGCGACGCAGGCGCAGGTGCAGGCCGCCGAGATCGCGCTCAACGGCGTGCGCGAGGAAGCCCGCGTCGGCCAGCGCACCACGCTCGATGTGCTCAACGCCCAGCAGGAACTGGTGAACGCCCGCGTTGCGCTGGTGACGGCGCAGCGCGACCGCGTCGTTGCCTCCTACACTTTGCTGGCTTCGGTCGGGCGCCTGTCGCCGGGGATCATCGGTCTCCCGGTCGCCATCTATGACGCGCAGGTGCACTATCACCAGGTGCGCGATGTGTGGACCGGTGTGCGCACGCCCGACGGGCGCTGACCGGCGCAAGCGATTCTCCCATCGGTATTTCGTTGTGCATCGCCGCTCAGGTGTCCACAGGCCGTTATTGCGGTCGGCTTTCGCCCCGCGATACTTGCAACGCCCTGACGTATAAAGTGCGTAAACCGGGATGATTCGCGAATGGCCGCCTTATGGCCACCCCCACCCACGGTGCGATGACTAGGGATGCGGCGATGACGCAAGCGGCGAAGGCACAAGAGCCCTCGATGGAAGAAATTCTTGCTTCCATCCGGCGCATCATTGCCGACGACGATGCAGGCAAGCCTGGAAAACCAGCCGAATCGCCGAAGCCGCCGGTTGCCGCCGCCGTTCCGGTCCGTCCGGCGCCTCCGCCCATGCGCCCGCCAGCGCCGCCGCAGCGGCCGGCGGCCCCGCCGCCTGCGGCGGTGAATAATCAGGACGACGTCGATGCCATGCTGGCGGATCTCGATTCGCCGCCGGGCCGCGTCGCGGCCAAGCCCGCTCCTGCGGACGATGTGCTCGATCTGACCGAAGCCATGGCGGCGCCCAAGCCCGTATCCAAGCCGGTGCCCGGCCCGGCGCCGAGCTTCCGTACCATCGACGGACAATCCGATGTGGTGTTCAGCAACCGGCCGGCCGAAAGCCCGCCGCCGGAGCGCGCCGACCGCACGGTCGAGGAGGCGCGCCGGCAATTCGCGCAAACGCCCGAGCGCTCGCTGCTTTCAAACACCGCGAGCGCCGCGGTCGACAGCGCTTTCAATTCGCTGGCGCATACCGTGCTGGTGCAGAACGCCCGCACGCTTGAGGATCTGGTAAAGGAAATGCTGCGCCCGATGCTCAAGGCCTGGCTCGACGACAATCTGCCGGGCCTGGTGGACCGCATCGTGCGCGCCGAGATCGAGCGCGTCTCGCGCGGCCGTCCGTAATTCACGCCAACCGCGCGTCAACGCCGCCGCAACTGGTGCGCGATCCACAGCGCCAGCGCGAACAGCAAAATTCCCGCGCCGAGAAACACCGGAACCGCGCTGTAGCGGTCGAAGATCGCGCCGCCGGTCGCCACCCCCACCGTCTGCCCAAGATAAAGCGCGCTGGAAAAGATCGCGACCGCGGTGCCGCGCGCCTGCGGCGCCATCTGCGTGGCGTTGGTCTGCAGCGTGTTGTGGAACATGTAGAAGCCAAAGCCGATCGCGGCGATGGCGAGCGGCGCCAGCCACCACACCGGTCCGAGCGCCAGCAGGACATAGGCGAGCGCCAGCAGCGCGCCGCCGCCGGTCGCAAGCCCGATCTGGCCGAGGCGGTTGACCAGATAGCCCACCGAAAAACTGTAAAGCAGGCCGCCGATGGCGAAAAAGCCGACGAACAGCCCGACCAGCGAAAAGCTCAAGCCGAAGCGCACATGCAGGTCTGCGCCGACATAAGTGAAAGCGCCGAACATCAGACCGCTTTCGAAGAACGCGGCGAGGATCAACGCGCGCGCCCACGGCGTTCCCAGCACCGTGGCGTAGTCCGCAACAAGACCGCGCGTGCTTTGCGTCGCCGCGCTGCCCGCATGGGTGATCGGATTTCGCCAAAGCTCTATGAACAAGCCGGCGGTGGCGGCGGCGAGCATGGCCGCCAATATGAAGAACACGTTGCGCCAGCCGAACAGGTCGCCGAGCACGCCGCCCGCCGCCTGGCCGAACAATTGGCCGAGAATCTGCCCGGAAATAAACCGCCCGATCACCTGCTGGCGGCGCTCATAGGGGATCACGTCGCCGATGAAGGCGAGCGAAAACGGAATGACCCATCCGGTCGCCAGCCCGCAGGCAAGCCGTGCCGCCACCAGCAGCGGCAGCGACTGCGCCAACCCGCACAGCAGCACGAACAGCGTCGATGCCGCGGCCGCGATGGCGATGCAGAGATATTTGCCGAAGCGGTCGCCAACCGGGCCGATCACCAGTTGCACCGAGCCGTGGGCGATCAGATAGGACGTCACCACGATGGAGGCCGCGCCGATGGTCACCTGGAGATCGCTGGCGATCTGCGGCAGCAGCGTATCGGTGACCCGCACCATCGCTTGCGAGGCGAAAGCGGCCAGCGCGAGCATGGCGATGGCGCGGGTCGCCGCGCGGTCGTTTTGTGCGGACGGAGGTGATGACACGTTGACTCTCGCTGGCGTGGCGGGCTTTCTACCGCGCATCTTGGTTGAAACGAAGCGGCGATGATCGAAAAAACTTACCAGCCATCCGAGGTCGAGGGGCGCATCTATCGGGCGTGGGAGCAGGCGGGCGCCTTCCGCGCCGGCCGGCCCGAGCGCGCCAAGGCGCAGCCCTATTGTATCGTCATCCCGCCGCCCAACGTCACCGGCTCACTGCATATGGGCCATGCGCTCAACAACACCTTGCAAGACGTGCTTTGCCGGTTTGAGCGCATGCGCGGGCGCGACGTGCTGTGGCAGCCGGGGACGGACCATGCCGGCATCGCGACGCAGATGGTGGTCGAGCGGCAGCTGGCCGAGCGAAAAGAGCCCGGCCGCCGCGAGATGGGCCGCGAGAAATTCTTGGAGCGCGTGTGGGAGTGGAAGGCGGAATCCGGCGGCGCCATCGTCAACCAGTTGAAGCGCCTGGGTGCGTCCTGCGACTGGTCGCGCGAGCGCTTCACGATGGGAGAGCGTGGCGCGCCCGACGAGCAGATGGTCCGCGCGGTGATGAAGGCTTTCGTCGATCTCTACAAGGCGAAGCTGATCTACAAGGACAAGCGGCTGGTCAATTGGGACCCCAAGCTGCTCACTGCCATTTCCGATCTAGAAGTGGTGCAGGTGGAGCATAAGGGAAGCTTCAAGTGGTCGCGCGATAATGGTGAACCCCTTGACGCATTGGCACTTGGAAAGGTTCTCAACCGCGATCCCAACGGTCATCTTTATTATCTTCAGTACCCCATCGAAGGTACAACCTTCGACCCAAACAACGGATCAACGTTTATCACGGTCGCAACTACCCGACCGGAAACGATGCTGGGCGACACTGCGGTCGCTGTTCATCCCGACGATGAGCGTTACAAAGAATTCGTGGAAGCGTTCAAAGCTGGTCACCCAAAAAATGTTATCCTGCCGCTGGTCGGGCGAAAAATTCCAATCATTGCCGATGAATATTCCGATCCCGAAAAGGGTTCGGGCGCGGTGAAAATCACGCCCGCGCATGACTCCAACGATTTCGAGGTTGGCAAGCGGCATCACTTGAAACAGATAAACGTGTTCAATGAAGAGGCAAAACTTAACCTAGCAACAAACGCCGATTTTATATTCGGGACAATCTCTGCTGGGGCCACTGTTGGAAAAGACTATCCATTTCCTGAAAATTTCGAGGACGCTGTTGCGTATCGAGTTCGGATAGTCGCATTCTTGAAGTCGCTCGGTTACGAAGAGCTAGCCGGTACGATTGCGGATTTCGACGGTCTTGATCGCTTCCTCGCTCGTAAGACGATCGTGTCTCGGTTAGAGAACATAAACATTGTTGAGAAGATCGAGCCGAATGCGCATGTCGTGCCGCATGGCGACCGGTCTAACGTCGTGATCGAACAGTTTCTCACTGTTCAATGGTACGTTAACGCCAAGGAGCTGGCGAAGCCAGCGATCGCCGCGGTGCGCGAGGGCAAGACCAATTTCGTCCCGAAAAATTGGGAGAAGACCTATTTTGACTGGATGGAGAACATCCAGCCGTGGTGTATCTCCCGTCAATTATGGTGGGGCCATCAAATTCCATGCTGGTATGGTCCAGTTAAGGTTGGTCCCGACCAGCCCGGCAATGTCGGCTATCGGATATCAAATCCTGAGACGGCGCACCGAATCGTAGCGGTCAGCGAATCCGAAGCTCTAAAAGAAGCCGCAGATTTTTACGGTGGCCCGACTGAGATTGTTTCGGATTTGCATGAGGCAATCGATCGCACAAAAATCGATAATACAAAATACTACATCTGGCGCGACGAAGATGTGCTCGACACCTGGTTCTCCTCCGCGCTGTGGCCGTTCTCGACGCTCGGCTGGCCGGACGAGACGCCTGAGCTAAAACGTTTCTATCCGACCTCGGCGCTGGTCACCGGCTTCGACATTATTTTCTTCTGGGTCGCGCGCATGATGATGATGGGTCTGCATTTCAAGAAGGAAGTGCCGTTCCACCACGTCTACATCCACGCACTGGTGCGCGACGCCAGCGGCGCGAAAATGTCGAAGTCGAAGGGCAACGTCATCGACCCGCTCGCGCTGATCGACGAATACGGCGCCGATGCCTTAAGGTTTACGCTTGCGGCCATGGCGGCGCAGGGCCGCGACATCAAGCTCTCCACCCAGCGCGTCGAGGGCTACCGCAATTTCGCGACCAAACTCTGGAACGCCTGCCGCTTCGCCGAAATGAACGGCTGCGCTGGCATTGCCGGCTTCGATCCGAAATCGGCGAAGCAAACGCTCAACCGCTGGATCGCGCACGAGACCGCCAAGGCCGCGCGCGAAATAAGCGAAGCGATCGAAGCCTACAAGTTCAACGACGCGGCGGCGGCGGCCTATCGCTTCGTCTGGAACATCTATTGCGACTGGTATCTCGAACTGGCCAAGCCTTTGCTCACCGGGCCGGACGGCGCGGCCAAGAGCGAGACGCAAGGCGCGGTGGCCTGGGCGCGCGATGAAATCCTGAAATTGCTGCACCCGTTCATGCCGTTCGTCACCGAGGAATTGTGGGCGGTGACGGCTTCTTCTTTTCCCTCCCCCCTTGCGGGGGAGGGTAGGGAGGGGGGTGAGCAACAAACGCCGTCCTCGCAGCTACCCCCCTCTCCATCTCTCCCCCGCAAGGGGGGAGAGAGGAGTTCGCTGCTCGCTCTGACTCCGTGGCCTTCGCTCACAGGTCTCGACGACACCAAGGCCGAAGCCGAGATCGGTTGGGTGATCGATCTGGTGACGACGCTGCGCTCGGTGCGCGCGGAAATGAACATCACCACCAGTATCCCGCTGGTGCTGGCGGGCGTCTCGGCGGAGACGAAAGCGCGCGCCGAGCGCTGGGCGGAATTCGTGCAGCGGCTTGGGCGCGTCGCGGATATTTCTTTTGCCGCCACGCCGCCGCAGGGCTCGCTGCAACTGCTGGTGCGCGGCGAGGTGGCGGCGATGCCGCTCAAGGGCGTGATCGATTTCGCCGCCGAGCGTGCGCGGCTGGAAAAGGAAATGGCCAAGGCCGACGCCGACATCAAACGCGTCGATGCCAAATTTTCCAACGCCGACTTCATGGCGCGCGCGCCCGAGGAAGTTGTGGACGGCGAGCGCGAGAAGCGCGAAGAAGCCGAAGGCCGCCGCGCCAAGATCGTCGAGGCGCTGGAGCGGCTGAAGGGCGCGGCGTAATGCCCGACCCCAACAACCGCCCCGGCGGACCCAGCCTGATCCTCACCGCCAAGAGCGCCGACAAGATTCAATTTTTTGACGCTGGCACGCTCGCGCCCGCGGGCGAGATCGACATGCCGGGCTCGACCCATGAGATGATCCGCTCGCCGGGAGGGACCAAGATTTACGCCTCGATCTACGGCGGCGGCATTTTCGGCAAGAACAAAAATCCCGACCGGCGCATCGCGGTGATCGATCTTGCCGCAAAGAAACTCGAACGCACTATCGACGTTGGCGACAATTTCGCGCCCCACAGCGTGATGATGGACGGCAAAGGCACGCTGTGGTCGACGGCGGAACTTGGCCAGGCCGTGCTCGCCATCGAGCCCGATACCGGCAAGGTCGAGCGCATCGCGCTTGGCGGCGCGCCGCACTGGATCGCGGTCAGCCAACCGGCCGGAAAATTGTTCGCTTCGTTCAAGACCAAGGATGCCGTCGCCGTGGTCGACACGGCGTCACGCCGGCTCACCGGCACCATCCCGATCGCGCATGGCGCCGAAGGCATCGCGGTGACGCCCGACGGCGAGACGCTGTTCGTCTGCGCGCATTGGAAGGGCGTGTTCCACGCATTCGATACGCGCAGCCATGAGCTTCGCAGTACCATTGCCATAGACGGCGCGCCGGGCGAGGCCAATCAGCTCCGCCGGGTGCGGGTGTCGCCGGACGGGCGCTATGTTTGTGTTTCATCGCACGTGGACAATTTCGCCGCGATTTATGAAGCCGGCACGCTCAAGCAGATCGGCGGTTTTGCGACGCCGAAGGCGCCCATGGGTTTCGGTTTCGCCGCCGACGGCAAGCACGCGTTTCTGTGCTGCCACGACGCCGCGGTGACGATCGAATTCGAGCTGGCGACCGGCCGCAAAACGCGGCAATTCCCGACCGCCGCGGGATGCGAGTTTATTGTTTCGTATTGATGCTTTCTTCCCTCTCCCCTTGTGGGAGAGGGGAAGAGAGTGCGCGGCGCGGTTAGTGAAATGCCCTGCTTAAAAACCGCGAGCCCTTGAGCCCAAAGCGCCAGGGCCGCGCGACCGCTTTGGTGATGCCGATGCGCGGACCAGTGACGATTGCAACCTTGCCGCTGCGTGCGCGCAATTCGAACGGTGAACGGTCGAGCCGCAGGACGTTGTGCTTGGCCGTGATGCCGAGCGCTTCGCACAATTTGCCCGGGCCCGAACACAATTGTCTTTCGTCCTTCACGCCGCGCCGCCTCCGCATGGCGGCGATGCCGTCCTGCGGCTCGATCGCGCGGATGAGCACCGCGCTGGCGCTGCCTTCGCGCTCGCAGACGAAGTTGACGCACCAATGGATGCCGTAGGAGCGGTAGACGTAAGCATAGCCGGGCGGGCCGAACATCACGGCGTTGCGTGGCGTCGGCCCGCGGTAGGAGTGCGCCGCCGGGTCGGTGTGGTGATAGGCCTCGACCTCGACGATGGTGCCGCCCGCGCCGTTGACCAGAAGCGTCGCCCCGATCAGTTCGGTCGCTACCTCATGCACCGAGCGGTCGAAGAACATGCGGGGAAGACGGGAGACCATAGGCATTGGTCGGGGTCATTCGGGGGTGATAACGAGGGGAATATCGCCAGCGGCTGTGGCCGGGCGGCAACACCTTTAGAACATTTAAGTCATACGGGGGCATGACCCCCGCCGTGCCGCGATTTGGCCATACCCTTCACCGAGATCGAGGGCCAGCGCAAATCGTTGCGTTCTTTCTGTTTTCCGCCGTGCCGACGGCCAGGGGCGGGGGCCCTGACGAGTATCATGGACGCCAAGACCAACCTCAAAGCCAAGCTGCCCAGCCGCCACGCCACCGAAGGCCCGGAGCGCGCCCCGCACCGCGCGTTTTATTACGCGATGGGGCTCACCAGCCGGCAAATCCACCAGCCATTCGTCGGGGTGGCAAGCTGCTGGAACGAGGCGGCGCCCTGCAATATCGCCCTGATGCGCCAGGCGCAGGCGGTTAAAAAAGGCGTCGTGGCCGGCGGCGGCACGCCGCGCGAATTCTGCACCATCACGGTGACCGACGGCATCGCCATGGGGCATGCCGGCATGAAATCCTCGCTGCCGTCGCGCGAGGTGATCGCCGACTCGGTCGAACTCACCATGCGCGGCCACGCCTATGACGCGCTCGTGGGCATCGCCGGCTGCGACAAGTCGCTGCCCGGCATGATGATGGCGATGCTGCGGCTCAACGTGCCTTCGATTTTCATCTATGGCGGCTCCATTTTGCCCGGCACTTTCAAGGGCCAGCCTGTCACGGTGCAGGACGTGTTCGAGGCGGTCGGCAAGCATTCGGTCGGCGCCATGTCGGACGAAGACTTGCACAGTCTGGAACAAGTCGCCTGTCCATCTGCGGGCGCCTGCGGTGCGCAATTTACCGCCAACACCATGGCGACGGTGTCCGAGGCCATCGGTCTCGCGCTGCCTTATTCGGCCGGTGCGCCTGCGCCTTACGAAATCCGCGACGCCTTCTGCATGACCGCGGGCGAGCAGATCATGGACCTGCTGCTGGCGAATATCCGGCCGCGCGACATCGTCACCCGCAAGGCGTTGGAAAATGCCGCCGCCACGGTTGCCGCCACCGGCGGTTCCACCAACGCGGCCTTGCATCTGCCGGCCATCGCGAACGAATGCGGCATCGAATTTACCCTGTTCGACGTCGCCGAAATCTTCAAAAAAACACCCTATATCGCCGATTTGAAACCGAGCGGCCGTTATGTCGCCAAGGATTGGTTCGAAGCCGGCGGCGTGCCGTTGTTGATGAAAACGCTGCTCGATCACGGGTTCCTGCACGGCGACTGCATGACGGTCACCGGCCGCACCATTGCGGAGAACCTCAAAAGCGTGAAATGGAATCCGGACCAGGACGTCGTGCGCCCGGCCAACAAGCCGTTGTCGCCGACCGGCGGCGTCGTTGGCCTCAGGGGCAATCTCGCGCCCGATGGCGCGATCGTGAAAGTCGCCGGCATGGAGAATTCAAAGTTCTCAGGTCCTGCGCGCTGCTTCGACGGCGAGGAAGCCTGCTTCGAAGCGGTGAAAGCGAAGACGTACAAGGAAGGTGACGTTCTGGTGATCCGTTATGAAGGGCCGCGCGGCGGTCCCGGCATGCGCGAAATGCTTTCGACCACGGCCACGCTTTATGGCCAGGGCATGGGCAACAAAGTCGCGCTCATCACCGATGGACGTTTTTCAGGCGCCACGCGCGGCTTCTGCGTCGGCCATGTCGGCCCGGAAGCGGCGGTCGGCGGGCCGATCGCGCTCGTCCGCGACGGCGACATCGTCGAGCTGGACGCCGTGGCGGGCACGCTGAACGTGAAGCTTTCCGCCGACGAACTCGCCAAGCGCAAGAGCCAATGGAAGCCGCGCGAGAGCGAAGCCGGGTCCGGCTATTTGTGGAAATACGCCCAGCAGGTGGGACCGGCGCTGACCGGCGCGGTGACCCATCCGGGTGCTGCGGCCGAGAAGAGTTGCTATGCGGATATCTGACGGTCTGATGCACGCAGCGGTGATCGGGCTCGGCCTGCTGGCCACCCCGGCGCTGGCGCTTGACGGCACCAAGTCGCCGAACGAGAAAGTGCTCACCGCGGTGGAGGCGTTCCGCTCCGGCGCCGCCGCGCTCAAGACCGACAAGGCGAAGGCCGTCACTTCGCTCGAATATGCCGCCGAGAACGGCCACGCTCTCGCGCAATGGAAGCTCGGCCGCATGTATGCCGAGGGCGATGGCGTGCCGCAGGATGACCTGCGCGCATTCGCATATTTCAGCCGTATCGCCAATGCCCACGCGGACGACAACCCCGGCACGCCGCACGCGCGTTTCGTGGCCAACGCATTCGTTGCGCTCGGCCATTATTATCTCGATGGCATCCCGAAGACCGCGGTGCAGCCCGACCCGGTGCGTGCGCGGCAGATGTTTTCCTATGCCGCGTCCTATTTTGGCGATCCCGACGCGCAGTATTTTCTTGCCCGCCTCTATATCGACGGCAATGGTGCGCCGCGCGATCCGCGGCAGGCGGTGCGGTGGCTCGGCCTGTCCGCCAACAAGGGCCAGTACCAGGCGCAAGCGCAGCTCGGCGCCATACTGATCAAGGGCGAACATGTTCCGCGCCAGGCTGCGCGCGGCCTGATGTGGCTGATCCTCGCCAAGGATGCAGCGCCCCCGGATCAGGCCTGGATCGGCAAGCTCTACGACAGCGCCTTCGCGCAGGCGAGCGAGGACGAGCGCGCGCTGGCGCTGGTGTATCTCGAGCGCTGGCTCAAGGGCCGCCGCGAGTAATCAACTGGTCATTCCGGGTCTGCGCCTTCGGCGTATCCCGGAATGACAGCGACTAACGCCCCTCGATTGCCAGATCCACATAGACCGGCACATGGTCTGACGGCTTCTCCCAGGCCCGCACATGCTTGTCGATGCCCGCGCCTCTGAGCCGGTCGGCGGCTTGCGGCGAGAGCAGGATATGGTCGATGCGGATACCGTTGTTCTTCTGCCAGGCGCCGGCCTGATAATCCCAGAAGGTGTAGAGGTAGGATGCGTCGCTGACCGCGCGGATGGCGTCGGTGAGGCCGAGATTGGTCAGCGTGAGATATTTCTCACGCGTCTGCGGCAGGAACAGCGCATCCGCAGCCCAGGCGGCAGGATTGCGCGCGTCTGCTGCGGCCGGGATGACATTGAAGTCGCCCGCCAGCAGCAGCGGTTCTTCTAGTTTAAGTCGTTCATGCGCAAAGCGAGTAAGCCTCTCCATCCATTTGATTTTATAGGTATATTTTTCAGTATCGGGCGGGTTTCCGTTGGGCAGATAGAGGCTGACCACGCGCACCACGCCGGCCTTGGTCGAAACCAGCGCCTCCAGAAACCGCGCTTGCACATCGGCCTCGTCGCCCATCAGTCCTGAGGACACTTCGTCGAACGGCAGCTTGGAGAGTAGCGCCACGCCGTTGAAGCCCTTCTGGCCATGCACTGCCACGTTGTAGCCAAGCCCCTCGAATGCCTCGCGCGGGAAGGCCTCATCGACGCATTTGATCTCTTGCAGGCAGACGATGTCGGGCGATCGCTCGGCAAGCCAGGCCAGAGCGCTGTCGAGCCGCTGGCGTATCGAATTGACGTTCCAGGTGGCGATCAGCATGCAGGGTTTACGAAATATCGGCGTTTAATCGACATGAGACCTGCCACGGCCGGTGTTTACCAGTCTGGCGGGGTGATGCACTTTAGGGCCTTTTTATGCTAAAAGCCCGGCGAATACGGCGGTTACCAACGGGAATCTCCTTTGAATTCGCGGACTAAGGGAGCGCGCTGGCAGGTTTGGCTGAGCGAGAGCCTGCATTCGGCGATGACGCAGCGAAAGTGGCTGTACGGGGCGGCGGCGGTCGTCCTCGTCGGTGCCGCATTGCTCCTGCGCGGCTTGTGGAGCCCACAAGGCGCGGTCGCGCAGTCGCCGGCCGCGTCGCGGCTGGTGCCGGTCGAGGTTGCGATCGCCGTGAAATCGAAAGTGCCGGTGCGGGTAGAGGCCATCGGCACGGTTACCCCGATCGCCAGCGTCGCCATCAAGTCGCGCATCGAGACCGAAATTGTCGGCGTGCATTTTGCCGACGGCGCCTCGGTGAAGCAGGGCGACCTGCTGTTCACGCTCGACAGCCGTTCGATCGAAGCTGAAATCAAACGCGTGGAGGCGGTCTTCGGCAGCGCGCGTGCGCAGCTCGAACAGAACGAGCGGGATGTCGAACGCTACGTCGAACTGTTCGCCAAAAACGCCACCAGTCAGGTGACGCTGCAAAACGCCAAGACCCAGGTCAACATCTGGCGCGGCACATCGGAATCGGCCGCGGCGCAGATTGAATCGCTCAAGGTTCAGCTCAGTTATTGCTCGATCCGCGCGCCGATTCCCGGCCGCATCAGCCAGGCGAATGTAAAGGTCGGCAATTTTGTGCGCCCGGCGGATACCGCGCCGCTCGCAACCATCAATCAAATGGCGCCGGTCTACGTCTCATTCGCGGTGCCGCAACGCGCGCTGCCCGACATCCGCCAGGCCATCGCGGCCGAAACCGCGACCGTCAATGCTTTTGTCCCCGGCGAGCAAAACCACGCCACCGGCCAGGTGACCATGATCGAAAATACGGTCGATGCATCGACCGGCATGGCGATGATCCGCGCCACTATGCAGAACGCCAACGAAATTCTCTGGCCCGGTACGCTGGTGAATACGCAATTGACCTTGCGCGTGGAAGAGGCGGTGACGGTGCCGTCAAATGCGATCCAGGTCAGCCAGCAGGGTACTTATGTGTTTGTGGTCAAGGATGGTGCGGTAAGCGTTCGCCCAGTGACGGTCGAGCGCACAGTCGATGGCGCAGCTTCAATCCGTACGGGCCTGCAGCCCGACGAAACGGTTGTGACCGACGGCCATCTGCTGCTCACCAACGGCACTAAAGTTTCGCCGCGTCAGCGCAAGCCCGGGGTTTGACATGACCCTGTCGGAAACCTGTATCCGCCGGCCGGTTCTCACCACGCTGATGACCGCATCGATCATCGTCTTCGGCGTGTTCGCTTATCGGCTGTTGCCGGTTGCCGCGCTGCCGCGGGTCGACTTCCCCACCATCGAAGTGACGGCGACGTTGCCGGGCGCCAGCCCGGAGACGATGGCCGCCTCGGTGGCCTCGCCGATCGAGCGTCAATTTTCCACCATTTCCGGCATCTCGTCGATGACGTCGCAATCTTCGCTCGGGCAGACCCAGATTGTCGTGCAGTTCGATCTCAACCGCGAGATCGACGGCGCCGCGCTCGATGTGCAGACCGCGTTGTCGGTGGCCGCGCGCAAGCTGCCGCCGGAAATGACAACGCCGCCGTTCTTCCGCAAGGTCAATCCGGGCGATTTCCCGATCCTATATATCTCGCTGAATTCGCAAACGCTGCCGTTGTCGACGGTCAACGAATACGGTGAGACGCTGCTGGCGCAGCAGATTTCCCAGCTTCCCGGCGTTGCGCAGGTGCTGATCTATGGCGCGCAAAAATTCGCCGTCCGCGTTCAGGCCGATCCGGTCGCCGCGGCCGCCCGCGGCATATCCCTGGAAGACATCCGCGCTGCGGTATCGAAGGCCAATTCAAACGTTCCGGTTGGCGCGCTGACCGGGACCGACAGATCGGTGACGCTGCTCGCCTCCGGCGCCATGCCGCGCGCGGCGGACTATCGCAACGTCGTGGTGGCCTGGCGCAACGGCACGCCGATCAAGCTCAACGAGATCGCGCGCGTCATCGACAGCGTTGAAAATAACAAGATCGCAAGCTGGTTCAATGATAATCGCGCGATCGTGCTGGCGATCCAGCGCCAACCGGACGCCAATACGGTCGAGGTGGTCGATCTGGTGAAGGCGAAATTGCCGGCCTTCCGCGCCCAGGTGCCGGCCTCGATCAACATGCAGACGCTGCTCGATCGTTCGAACTCGATCCGCCACGCTGTTGCCGACGTGGAAGAGACGCTGATTATCGCCTTCGCTCTCGTCATGATGGTGATTTTTCTGTTCTTGCGTTCTGCGTCGGCCACTCTGATACCGGCTCTGGCGGTTCCGATCTCGCTGATCGGCACCTGCGCGGCGATGTACGCGTTCGGATTTTCCATCAACAACATGACGCTGCTGGCCTTGACGCTGTCGGTTGGCTTCGTGGTCGACGATGCCATCGTCATGCTTGAAAACATCGTTCGTCACATCGAAGGCGGCATGCGGCCGTTCGAGGCCGCGCTCAAGGGCGCGCGCGAGATCAGTTTCACCATCATTTCGATCACTTTTTCGCTGATCGCGGTTTTCATTCCGGTGCTGCTGATGGGCGGTATCGTCGGGCGCGTATTTCGCGAGTTTGCGGTGTCGATTTCGGTGGCGATCATTATCTCCGGTTTCGTCTCGCTGACGCTAACGCCGATGCTGTGCGCGCGCGTTCTCCGCTCGCACCGGGAAGGCGAAAAGCAGCAGATCTATCTGCTCCGCCTGTTCGAGCGCATATTCCAAAGCTGGCTCAAGAGCTACGAATGGGCGCTCGACCGCGTGCTGGCCTATAAATCGGTCACGATGATGATCACGGTCGCCACCGTTGCCGGCAGCGTCGTTCTCTACATTGTCGTGCCGAAGGGCTTCTTCCCGATCGAAGACACCGGTTACATGGTCGGCGTAACGGAGGCGGCTCCCGACATTGCATTTTCCGCTATGGTCGAGCGTCAGCGCCTCGTCGCGGATATCGTGCGCGCCGACAAGGCGGTGGCGTATGTGAACTCCACCGTCGGCGCTGGCGGCCTCAACTCGACCCCCAATTCCGGCCGCATGCTGGTGGCGCTCAAGCCGAAATCGGAGCGCAAGGAATCCGCCAGCCAGATCGTCCAGCGGCTGCGGCGCGAGGCGAGCACCGTCACCGGCATCCAGGTGTTCTTCCAGAGCATCCAGAATATCAATGTCGGCGGCCGTATCACCAAAAGCCAATATCAATATACGCTGCAATCGAGCGATACCGACGCGCTCTACAACATTGCGCCGGATTTGCGCGAGAAGATTGCGAAGTTGCCGGGGTTACAGGACGTCACCACCGACCTCAACATCAAGAACCCGCAGATGACGATCGACATCGACCGCGAGAAGGCGGCGGTCTATGGCATCAACGTCGATCAGATCCGCCAGGAATTGTTCAACGCCTTCGGTTCACGCCAGATCGGCACCATCTATACGGCGGCGAACGATTACCAGATTATCCTGGAGAGCATTCCGGAATTCCAGAACGATCCGGCCAATCTCTCGCGGCTTTATCTCAAGGCGGCGAATGGCACGCCGGTGCCGCTCGATGCGGTGGCCTCCATCACGTCGAGCGTCGGCCCGTTGCAGGTCAATCACCAGGGCCAGCAGCCGGCGGTAACGATATCGTTCAACCTCGCACCGAACTATTCGCTCGGTCAGGCGGTCGACGAGATCAAGAAGGTCGAGCGCGCGTCACGGTTGCCGGCGACGATCGCCACCGGCTTCCAGGGTACGGCACAGGTATTTCAGGAGTCGCTCAAAGGCCAGGGCGTGCTGATCCTGGCGGCAATCTTCGCCGCCTATGTGGTGCTCGGCATCCTGTATGAAAGCTTCATCCATCCGATCACCATCATTTCCGGCCTGCCGTCGGCCGGTATCGGCGCGCTGCTGACGCTGCTGGCGTTCAACATGGAGCTCACCGTCATCGCCATGATCGGCATCGTCATGCTGGTCGGCATCGTGAAGAAAAATGCGATCATGATGGTCGACTTCGCCATCGGGCGGCGGCATGTCGGCCTTTCAGCCGAAGCGGCAATTCGCGAAGCCTGCCTGCTGCGCTTCCGCCCGATCATGATGACCACGTTCGCGGCGATCTTCGGCGCGCTGCCGATCGCGCTCGGCAGCGGCGAGGGCTCGGAATTGCGTCAGCCGCTCGGCGTGGCGGTGGTCGGCGGGCTTTGCCTGTCGCAATTGCTCACGCTGTTCATCACGCCCGTCGTCTACCTCTATCTCGACCGCTTCGACCGCATGCTCAAGCACCGGCTCGAGCCGCAATTGGCAGAGGTTCCCGAGGCGGAGAAGCCGCGCATCGGCGCGGCGGAATAATCTATAGCGCGAAGCTGGTCCCGCAGCCGCAGGATGCGGTGGCGTTCGGATTCTTGATCTTGAACGCTGCACCGATCAGATCGTCGACAAAGTCGATTTCCGCGCCCGCCAGATATTCGACCGAAACCGGATCGATCAGCACCACGGCCTTTTCGCGCTCGATGACGATGTCGTCGGCGGCCTTGGCCTGCTCGATGCCGAATTTGTACTGGAATCCCGAGCAACCGCCGCCTTCCACGCTCACGCGCAGCATGGAGCCCGCCGGCTCACCTTTGAGGATGTCGCCGATCCGCTGGGCGGCCCGTTGGCTGACTGTGACGCTGGGCGTCATTTCACGTCTCCAGAGCTTCTACAGCTATTTGCCAGAAGCCTTGAGCAATAGTTAAGTGCGCCGGGCTCCAAGGTCAATTCGCCAAAACAGGGCAGCGCATGGCCATCGAAGCCGGTCGCGAACGGGCGATTTACGCCTCCGACCCTGGATCGAGCCGGGGCCGGCGCTTTTCCGAGGTTACAAGCCCCACCCGCAATGATTTCCGGCGCGATTGCGACCGCATCATCCACGCCACCGCCTTTCGCCGGCTCAAGCACAAGACCCAGGTGTTCGTCTTTCACGAAGGCGACCATTACCGCACCCGGCTCACTCATACACTTGAGGTCGCACAAATCGCCCGTTCGCTTGCCCGCGCGCTCGGGCTGGACGAGGACCTGGCGGAAGCGCTGGCGCTCGCCCACGATCTCGGCCACCCGCCGTTCGGGCACGCCGGCGAACGCGCGCTCGATGCCTGCCTTGCGGCGCATGGCGGTTTCGACCACAACGCCCAGGCGCTTCGCATCGTCACCGAATTGGAGCGCCGTTATCCCGCCTTCGACGGTCTCAACCTGACGTGGGAAACGCTGGAAGGGCTGGTCAAGCACAACGGGCCGCTCACCGACCGCGGCGGCGCGCCGCTCGGGCGCTATCGCGAACGCGGCGTGCCGGCCGCGATCCTGGCCTATGCGAAAATCCAGGACCTTGAGCTTGCGAGCTTTGCCAGCCTTGAGGCGCAAGCCGCGGCGATTGCCGACGACATCGCCTATGACGCCCACGATATCGACGATGGCCTTCGCGCCGGGCTGTTCACGCTCGCGGACATCGCCGAAGTGCCGATCGTCGGCGCCATCGTGGCGGAAATCGACGTGCAACATCCGCGGCTCGACGACAGCAGGCGGGTGCATGAAACGGTGCGCCGGTTGCTTACCCGCTTGATCGAGGATGTCATCGCCGAGGCCGGCGAGCGGCTCGGCAGACGCAAGCCGCGTTCGGCCGCCGAAGCGCGGGCGGCTGGAGAGCCAATGGTTGGATTTTCGCTCTCGGCGGCGGCGGCGGATGCCGGGATCAAGGGCTTTCTCTATCCGCGCATGTATCGTCATGCGCGGGTGATGCGCGTGATGGACGAAGCCGAAAGCGTCGTGCGTGACCTGTTCGCGCATTATGCGGCAAAGCCCGTCGACATGCCGGAGGAATGGGCGCAAGCGGCCGGTCTTGCGGACGAGCAGGACCGGGTGCGGCAGATTGCGGATTTTATCGCCGGCATGACCGATCGCTATGCCTTGATCGAGCATGCCCGTTATTTTGACTTAACTCCCGAACTGCGTTAGGCGGCAACACCCGTCACCGGCCTCGTTGATCGAACCGTTTTCGCCAAACTGTATTGCGCCCATGGCCCCAGCCGCCGAAATAAAAAATCTTTTTGCGCAAGTTCTCGATCGCGTGCGTGCGGCGAATGAGGCGTTGCTGCCGCCGGGCATCGATCAGTCGCGCGTGGTGGTCGAGCCGCCGCGCGATCCCAGCCATGGCGACATGGCGACCAATGCCGCCATGGTGCTGGCTAAGGACGCGGGCAAGAAGCCGCGCGATCTTGCCGAGGCGATTGCCGGGAAATTGCGCGGCGACGAGCTGATCGCAAAGGCCGATGTCGCCGGCCCCGGATTTATCAATCTCACGCTGAAGCCGGAAGCATGGGGCGCGGAACTGCGCACCGTGTTGCGCGTTGGCGCAAGCTATGGCCGCAGCGACATCGGCAAGGGCCAGAAGGTCAACGTTGAATTCGTCTCCGCCAATCCCACCGGCCCGATGCATGTCGGCCACGGCCGCGGCGCGGTGTTCGGCGATGCGCTCGCCAGCCTGCTCGCCTTCACCGGATTTGCGGTCACGCGCGAATATTACATCAACGACGCCGGGGCGCAGGTGGACATGCTGGCGCGCTCGGCGTTCCTGCGCTACCGCGAGGCGCTGGGCGAGGACATCGGGCCGATGCCGGAGGGTTTGTATCCTGGCGATTATCTCAAGCCGGTGGGTGCGGCGCTGGCGGCCGAACATGGCGCCGGCTTGAAAGCGAAGGCCGAGAGCGAGTGGCTGCCGCTGGTTCGCACCAAAGCCATTGCCATGATGCTGGACTCGATCCGCGAAGACCTCGCCGCGCTCAACGTGCGCCACGAGGTGTTTTTTTCCGAGCGCTCGCTGATCGACGGGCAGGCCGATCGCGTCGCGGAGACGGTGGAGTGGCTGCGCACACAAGGCCATGTCTATGAAGGCCGCCTGTCGCCGCCCAAAGGCGCCGCGGCGGAGGACTGGGAAGACCGCGAACAGACCTTGTTCCGTTCCACGCAATTCGGCGACGACGTCGATCGCGCGCTGAAAAAATCGGATGGCAGCTACACTTATTTCGCCTCCGACATCGCCTACCACAAGTCCAAATTCGACCGCGGCTTTACCAGCATGATCGACGTCTGGGGCGCCGATCACGGCGGCTATGTCAAGCGCATGCAGGCGGCGGTGAAGGCGGTGAGCGGCGGCAAGGCCGATCTCGACGTCAAGATCGTGCAGCTGGTCAAGCTGCTGCGCGCGGGCGAACCGGTGAAAATGTCGAAACGCGCGGGCGAGTTCGTGACCTTGCGCGAAGTCGTCGACGAAGTCGGCCGCGACGCCGTGCGCTTCATGATGCTCTACCGCAAGAACGACGCCGTGCTCGATTTCGATCTTGCCAAGGTGATCGAGCAGTCGCGCGACAATGCGGTGTTCTACGTACAATACGGCCACGCGCGCGGTGAATCGATCTTCCGCAATGCAAGGGAGATCATCCCAGACCTGCCACTGAACTCCGCTGGTCGCGCAGCCGACCTGGCCGGAACTCGGCTTGATCGGCTCACCGATCCGGCGGAACTTGCCCTGATGCGGCGCATCGCGCTCTATCCCCGCCTGGTGGAGGCGGCGGCGCAGGCCCATGAGCCCCACCGGGTTTCCTTTTATCTATATGAACTTGCAAGCGAATTTCATTCGCAGTGGACGCGCGGAAAAGACTTGCCTCATTTACGCTTCATTATCCAGAATGATCCAGAAATCACCTTGGCGCGCCTGGCACTGGTGCAGGGTGTCGTCACCGTTCTCGCCTCCGGGCTCGCATTGCTCGGTGTCGACGCGCCCGCGGAGATGCGATAAGTCTCCGCTAGCGCCGTTGAACGAAAAATCGCGATCGTTGCGTTTCGTAACGGCTCACCAAGCACCGCGCTGAACTGGGGTTTGAATGGCGAACGACCACAATCAGCGACCTTACCGCACCAACGATCCCTATGGCCGTGGCGGCGCGCCTGCGCCCGCAACTCCCGGCGATCCACTTGCCGAATTGGCGCGGCTGATTGGGCAAAACGAGCCGTTTTCCGAATATGGACGCGACGGTGCACGCCGCGCCAATCCGCGCGATCCGCGCCAGGCGCACAACGACCCGACCATGGATTGGGCGGCACCGGTCCCCAATGCGCAATACGCGGCGCCGCCTTCGCCGGATTCACGGATGCCGCCGGGTGCTCCGAACTATGCCGCTGCGGACCCGCATTTTTCCGCACCGCCGCCCGGCACGCATCATCCGATGACGCCGGAGACGCAGCCGTTCAACGTTACGGGTTTCGATCAACAGCCCTATGGCGAGCAGCGACACGATGGAGGGCCGGACCTCTATCCTAGCGGTTATGACGGCCAGGGTTATGCCCATGCGCCGCAGGACGGCCAAGGATACCAGGCCGACCGCCATTATCATGGCGGCAACACCGAGTTGCCGGCCGAAGGCGACGACCTGTATGACGATGTTCCGCCGCCGCGCCGGCGCGGTCTGTTCGCTGTCGCTGCCGTCATATCCCTCGCGGTGATCGGCACCGCTGGCGCATTCGGTTATCGCGCGATCTTTGGCTCGTCCGGTTCGGCGCCGCCACCGGTCATCAAGGCCGAGAGCACACCGAGCAAGGTCATGCCGGCCGGGCAAAGCGGCGAGGGGCAGGCCAACAAACTGATTTATGACCGTGTTGGCGACCGCAGCCGCAGCGAACGGGTTGTCTCGCGCGAAGAAAATCCGGTCGATATGAAGGACACGAAAACACCGCCGCGCGTGATCTTCCCCGGCCCGGGCAATTCGTCCAGCGGTTCGCCATCGGCAGCGCCACTGCCGGCAAGTACAAATGCCTTGGCTTTGACCGAACCGAAAAAGATCCGCACCGTGACCATCAAGCCGGATCAGCCCGGCATGGCCGAGCCGGCGGCAAGCACCACGGCGAGTTCAGCTTCGAGCGCGCGATCCGCGCCGACACGCACCGCCAGCGCGCCTCTGGCCATTATGGATGCGGGCAATTCCGCGCCGGCACCCACGGTTGCGCCCCGGCCCGTTGCATCGCGGCCGCCGCTTGCCCCGAGTAATGCACCGCTATCGCTGACCCCGGAGGGGGCGGCGAGCCCAGCGCCAGCCGCTCCCATTCGGACCGCGTCCGCCACCCCCGCCCGGATCGTTGCGCCGCCATCGACCGCGACTGCGGCCAATGGCAGTTATGCCGTCCAGATATCCTCGCAACGCAGCGAGGCTGAAGCGCAAGCCTCTTTTCAATCCCTGCAGGGCAGATTTTCGAGCGTGCTGGCCGGCCGTCAGCCGATCATTCGCCGCGCCGATCTCGGCAGCAAGGGCACCTATTACCGCGCCATGGTTGGGCCATTCGCCACCGCCGACCAGGCCAACGAGCTCTGCAGCAGCCTTAAGGCCGCGGGCGGAGACTGCATTGTCCAAAGGAATTAGCGCCACTTACGCTTGACCCTTACGGCGGGCGCGAGCTAATCCGCGACGATGGCGGCACGCGCATTTATCACCGGGTTAGCCGGCACGACGCTGGCGAATGACGAGCGTGCCTTTCTCCGCGATGCCCGGCCCTGGGGCTTGATAATCTTCAAGCGAAATATCAGTAAGCCTATACAAGTGACCGAACTTATTGATTCTTTCCGCGAGGCCCTCGGCTGGCATGCGCCCGTTCTGGTGGACCAGGAAGGCGGCCGGGTGCAGCGGCTCGGGCCCCCGCACTGGCCGGCCTATCCGCCGGGCGCCGCCTACGGCGCCATTTACGATGCAAGTTCGGCCGATGGTCTGGCTTGTGCGCGCCTAGCAGGACGCCTGATCGCCAATGATCTGGCCTTGGTCGGCCTCGATGTGGATTGTCTGCCGCTCGCCGACATTCCGGTCGCCGGCTCC
>CAMAWF010000036.1 GCA_945861895.1 Rhizobium sp. Q54 | reverse complement strand
GGGTCTATCCCGGCCGCTTCGCAAAAAGCGTGCAGCAGGCGCACATCGGCGACGACATGATCGAGCACGCCGGCAAGGAAGTGAGGTTCGCTGGCCGCCGCACGGATGCCATCGGGGCCGATTCCGCTGATGGCAAGGAAGCTTCCCATGCGCTCGCCGTCTCCGGCGATGAAGGTAAGCGCCTGAATTGCCAGCTTTTCCGCCGCTTCGGGCGGGACCGATATGCGCTTTTTCGAGGCCAAATATTTGCCTTTCCGTAACAACTCGCCACTACGGTGGATCATGCCCCACCGCGCGCCGCGAGGCGATGCGTCAACCGCGCGTGTCGCGCGCGGAACCGAGGGGGCGGGGACATTCGGACAAGGGGCGGGGGATGGCCAAGACCGTCCTGATCGTGGAGGACAACGAGCTCAACATGAAGCTCTTCCACGACCTGTTGGAAGCCCATGGCTATGCCACCGTCGGCACGCGCAACGGCATCGAGGCGCTCGATCTCGCGCGCAAGCACAAGCCCGACCTGATCCTGATGGACATTCAATTGCCCGAAGTGTCCGGCCTCGAAGTCACCAAGTGGCTCAAGGACGATGCTGAACTCAAATCGATTCCGGTGGTTGCCGTCACCGCCTTCGCCATGAAGGGCGACGAGGAGCGCATCCGCCAGGGCGGTTGCGAGGCCTATCTCTCCAAGCCGATCTCGGTGGGAAAATTCATAGAGACCATCCGCCAATTCCTCGGGAACGCGTGAACCGCCGATGAGTGCCCGTATTCTCGTTGTTGATGACGTTGCCGCCAATGTGAAGCTGCTGGAAGCGCGGCTGTCGGCGGAATATTTTGACGTCATTACCGCGATGAGCGGCGTCGAGGCGCTCGCGCTGTGTGAGCGCGCGGAATGCGATATCGTTCTGCTCGATGTGATGATGCCGGACATGGACGGGTTCGAGGTCTGCCGGCGGCTCAAGAGCAATCCGGTCACCCACCACATTCCCGTGGTCATGGTCACCGCTCTCGACCAGCCCTCCGACCGCGTGCGCGGTCTCGAAGCCGGCGCCGACGACTTTCTCACCAAGCCGGTCTCCGATGTGGCGCTGATCTCGCGCGTGCGTTCGCTCGCCCGGCTCAAGATGGTGACCGACGAATTGCGCATGCGCGCGCTCACGTCGAAGGAAATCGGCATCCAGAGCCCGGAGCGCGAAGCGATCGCGGATACCGGCCGCGGGGGCCGCATCCTCATTGTCGACGACCGTGCGACATCTTATGAGCGGATCGCCTCGGCGCTGACCGTGGAACATACGGTGGATGTCGAGCCAAACCCGAACGAGGCGCTGTTCCATGCCGCGGAAGGTAATTACGACCTGGTGATCGTGTCGCTGGGCCTGGAAAATTTCGACGGTTTGCGGCTGTGCAGCCAGGTACGCTCGCTGGAGCGCACACGCAACGTGCCGATCCTGGCGATTGCCGAAGCCGACAACAATGCGCGGCTGGTGCGCGGGCTCGAAATCGGCGTCAACGACTATCTACTGCGCCCGATCGACAAGAACGAGCTGCTGGCGCGCACGCGCACGCAAGTGCGCAAGAAGCGCTATACCGAGCGGCTGCGCGACAACGTGCAGATGTCGATCGAGATGGCGATCACCGATGCGCTGACCGGCCTGTTCAATCGCCGTTATATGGAAACTCACATCGGCACGTTGCTCGAACAGGCCGCCGCGCGCAGCAAGCCGCTCACGGTGCTGGTGCTCGACATCGACTACTTCAAGGCGGTCAACGATACGCATGGGCACGACGCCGGCGACGACGTGCTGCGTGAATTTTCCCTGCGCATCCGCAAGTCGATCCGCAACATCGATCTTGCCTGCCGCTATGGTGGGGAGGAATTCGTCGTGGTCATGCCGGAAACCGACATGGCGGTGGCGACGATGGTGGCTGAGCGGCTGCGCCGGCGGATCGCCACCGAGCCGTTTCCGATCCAGCAAAACACCGGCCAGCTTGAGGTGACCATCTCGATCGGTATCGCCGCGCTCGGCGGACCGGGGGACAGTGCGGCGGCGCTGCTCAAGCGCGCCGACCAGGCGCTCTATCGCGCCAAGCGCGACGGCCGCAACCGGGTCGTGCAGGACGCGGCTTAGGAATCCACTGCGGTTTGCGTAAAACAGCAAAGGGCGCCCCGCAGGCGCCCTTTTTCAATTGCAGCCGGCGAATTTTACTTGATCTTGGATTCGCGAAACTCGACGTGCTTCTTGGCGATCGGATCGTATTTCTTCTTGCTCAATTTCTCGGTCTGCGTGCGCGAATTCTTCTTGGTCACGTAGTAGAATCCGGTGTCGGCGCTCGACACCAGCTTGATCTTGAGACTGACGGCCTTTGCCATATCGAACCTCGAAATTTCAGGCTGTGGGAAGCGTCCCGCAACGGTCGCGCGGAACCTAGCGCGAGGAGCGCGAAAGTCAAGGAATCCAGGTTTTTACGGTTACAACAGCTCGCGGAAAAACTCTTTATTCTCCATGAAATAGAATGGCACCGGCAGGCTGTGCGCCATGCCGGCGGCGACGCGGACGTCGAGTTCCTCCAGCACCACGCCGGTGATGGTCGGCATGTCGAGCCGCTTGGCTTCGGCAAGCGGCACCCAGACCAATTCGACCAGTTCGGAGTCCGGACCGATCACGCCGTCGATGCGATGTGCGATCGACTGGGCGTCGGCGGTGAAGAAGCGGGTGTCGAAGCGGCGCGGCCGGCGCGGCGGCGTTACGGCGCGAGCGATGAAATACATGCGGGTGAGGTCGGGATAGACGCCGGCTTTGGCAAATCCTTCCCACAAGCCGCCCGGCACCGCGGGCGGCTGGCTGCGTTTTTCGCCCAGCAGCAATCCGGTTTCTTCGAAGGTTTCGCGGATGGCGGCCAGCGCAAACGCCCGCGGCGATGCGGTGCCGGCTTGCGTCACCCGTTCGCGCAGCTTGCTTTCGGCATCGGGATGCAGCTCGCCTGCCGCCGTCATTGCGGCATCGCTCGCCTCGATGCGCCCGCCGGGATACACGAACTTGCCGGGCATGAATTTATGACCTTGATGGCGCCGGCCGAGCAGCACCTTCGGCGTCGGGCCGGAGCGGTCGATCAGGATCAACGTGGCCGCGTCCTTCGGTTCCGTCGGCGGTGAGGTTTGTTCGCGTTCGGCTTCGGTCAGGAGATTGGAAAGATTGGTTTTCATTTTCATTCTTTACCGCCGCTGCTGCCGGCCCCGGCGTTGTGTGTCGCGCTGCCGCTTGCGGTCTTTCGCATTGCGTTGTTCGCGCGGTGCTTGCCGCGGCGCGGTCTTGTCATAGCGCCCTTCCGACAATATTTCGAATCGCAAGGCGCCGGCGACGGGGGCGGCTTCGACCAGCTTCACCGTCACCGGGTCGCCCAGCCGGTAGGTTTCGCCGCTCCTGGAGCCGACCATGGCGTGGCCAGATTCGTCGTGGCGGAAATATTCGGAGCCGATGGTGCGGGCCGGAATGAAACCGTCGGCGCCGGTTTCTGTCAGCTTAACGAACAGGCCGGCGCGGTGAACGCCGGAGACGCGTCCCTCGAACGTCGCGCCAATGCGGTCGGCGAGAAAATGCGCGATCAGCCGGTCGTTGGTTTCGCGTTCGGCCACCATGGCGCGCCGCTCGGCGGCCGAAATTTGCGCCGCGATCTCGCCGAGCGCGGCCGTGTCCATGCCATCCGGCAGGCCGTCATGTCCGAGCTTGAGCGCGCGGATCAGCCCGCGATGCACGATCAAATCTGCATAGCGGCGAATGGGCGAGGTGAAATGCGCGTAGCGGCGCAGATTGAGTCCGAAATGCCCGTAGTTCTCCGCCGCGTATTCAGCCTGCGCCTGGCTGCGCAGCACCACTTCGTTGACCAGTTGCTCGTTGTCGCGGCCTTTGACGCGGGCGAGAATATGATTGAACGTTTCCGGCCGCAGCGCGCCAGCCTTGGCGAGCGGAATGTCGAGGGTGGCGAGAAATTCGCGAAGCGCGTTGATCTTCTCGATGCCCGGCTCGTCGTGAACGCGATAAACCAGCGGCGTTCGCGCGCGCTCGAGGGTTTCCGCTGCTGCGACATTGGCGAGGATCATGTATTCCTCGATCAGCCTGTGGGCATCGAGCCGTTCGGCGGTGACCACGCGATCCACGGTGCCATCGGCCTTGAGCAGGATTTTGCGTTCCGGCAAATCGAGATCGAGCGGGGCGCGTTCGCCGCGTGCGCGCTTGAGCGCGTCATAGGCCGCATAGAGCGGCTTGAGAACCGGATCGAGCAGGGGCCCGGTGGTGTCTTCGGGCCGCCCATCGATTGCCGCCTGCGCCTGGGTATAGGCGAGCTTTGCCGCGGAGCGGATCAGTACGCGGTGAAAAGTGTGGCTGCGTTTGCGCCCATCCGCGCCGATAACCATGCGCACGGCGAGAGCGGCGCGGTCCTCCTTCGGCTTGAGCGAACACAGATCGTTGGAAATGCGCTCGGGCAGCATCGGCACCACGCGGTCGGGAAAATAGACCGAGTTGCCGCGCACCAGCGCCTCGCGGTCGAGCGCGGAAGCGGGCAGCACGTAATAGGCCACATCGGCAATGGCGACGCTGACAATGAAGCCGCCGTTTTCGGCCACCGCGTGAACGGCGTCGTCGTGATCCTTGGCGTCGGGCGGATCGATGGTGACGAAGGGCACGGCGCGCCAGTCTTCCCGCCCGTCGAGCGTCGCCGGCTTGGCGGCTTCCGCTTCGGCCAAAGTCTCGCGGCGAAAGTCCTGCGGGATCGAATGGGAGTGAATGGCGATCAGGCTCACTGCTTTTTCGCTCTTGAGCGATCCCAGCCGTTCCTTCACGCGGCCGCTTTGCAGGCCAAGCCGCCCGGAGCGTGCGACATCCACGGCAATGAGATCGCCGTCCTGCGCGCCCGCCGTGGCGTCGGCTGGAATGTTCAGCTCCTTGCCGAGCTGTTTTTTGTCGATCGGCACCAGGCGTCCGCCGCCGTTGGGCGTGCTGCGGAAAATTCCAAGCACGCGATGTTTGGCGTGGTCGAGTATCTTGATGACGCGGCCGCTGTGACGGATGGCGTCGTCGGGATCGCGAATTTCCTCCACGCGCAGCAGCACGCGATCGCCGATGCCGGCGGCCTCGTTCGGCCTGGCGCGGCGCGGAACGAGAACGCGGATTTTCGGCGCGGTGCCGTGCGCCTCCTCGTCCCATTCGTCGGGGGTTGCGATCAACTCGCCGTCGCGGTCGCGCGCGACGATGTCGGCAAGCACCGTCGAGGGCAGCGCGCCGGGATGGTGCGGCTTTTTACGGCGGCGCTCGACCTGGCCTTCGTCGGCCAGTTCGCGCAGCAGCCGTTTGAGCGCGGCACGGGCGGCATTTTTCAGCCCGAAGGCGCGCGCGATCTCGCGGGTGCCGATCTTGCCGGGCTTGGTGGCGAGGAATGTAAGAATCTCCGCCTTCGACGGCAGAGCAGCGGGATGATGAGAATGTTTAGTCAATGATTTTACCTGCGCCATAGAGCATGATCCCGAAAAGTGGCAACCGGTTTTCGGATAAGATCATGCTCAAACAAAAAGCTAGAGCCGGGTCCTGATTTAATCGGAGCCGATCGGACTCTAGCAACATAAATAATAACTGTGCGGCGGTATTGCCAGCCACGCTATTCGGCGGCTTTGATCTTGCGCGCGGGTTTTTGCTTGGCGGCGGCCGTCTTGGGTACTTTGACACCCGGCGTCTTGGCCGCTTTTGGAGCCTTTGCTTTGGCGGCTCCCGGCTTCTTGCGGCCGGCGGCGCGGCGCGGCTGTGAGCCGATCTGCTCGGCGCGCGCATCGAGCAGAACGATTGCCTCGGTCAGCGTGATCGTCTCGATCGTCTTGTCGCCGGTGATCGTCGCGTTGACGCCATTGTGGCTGACGTAGGGACCGTAGCGGCCGTTTTTCACGACGACGGCGCCGCCTTTGTCCGGATGATCGCCAAGCGATTTTCCGGGATCGGCGCCGAAACGCCGCCCGCTGCCGGGCTTGAGCTTCTTCTCCGCGATCAGCGTCACCGCGCGATTGAGGCCGACGGTGAGAACATCGTCGCCGTCTTCGAGGCTGGCGTATATTTTCTCGTGTTTGACGTAAGGGCCGAAGCGGCCGACGCCGGCAACAATCGGTTCGCCGCCTTCGGGATGCTTGCCCACTTCGCGCGGCAACGCCAAGAGCGCCAGAGCGCGTTCAAGATCGATGTCCTCGGGCGCAATGCCTTTCGGCAGGCTCGCGCGTTTCGGCTTTTCAACCTTCACGCCCTTCTCGGCTTTTTCCTGTTCGCCGAGTTGCAGATAAGGCCCGAAACGTCCGCCGCGCAGCGTCACTTCCAGATTGCTGACCGGGTCGACGCCGAGCACCTTGGTGCCGCTGACGGCGCCTTCCGAGCCCGGAGTCATTTGACGGGTGAAGCGGCATTCCGGATAGTCCGAGCAGCCGATGAATGCGCCGAACCTGCCGACCTTGAGCGAAAGCTTGCCGGTGGCGCAGGTCGGGCATTGGCGCGGATCGCCGCCGTCGGCGCGCGCCGGAAAAATGTGCGGGCCGAGCAACTCATTGAGCGCGTCGAGCACCTGGGTGATGCGCAAATCCTTGATCTCGGTGACTGCGCCGATGAAATCGCCCCAGAAGTCCTGCAAAACCTTTTTCCACGGAATCTCGTTGTTGGAGATGCGGTCGAGCTGTTCTTCCAGTCCGGCGGTGAAATCGTATTCGACGTAGCGCGAGAAGAAGCTTTCCAGGAAACCGACGACGACGCGGCCCTTGTCCTCGGGCATCAAGCGCTTTTTGTCGATGCGGACATAGCCGCGATCTTGCAGCACTTGCAGGATCGAGGCGTAGGTCGAGGGCCGGCCGATGCCGAGTTCCTCCATGCGCTTGACGAGCGCTGCTTCGGAATAGCGCGGCGGCGGCTCGGTGAAATGCTGCACGGCCTCGATTGCATCCTTCGACAGCGTTTCGTTTCCCGACATCGCGGGCAGGCGGCGCGACTCTTCGTCGTCGGAGGTCTCGTCCTCGCCTTCCTGATAGAGCGTGAGGAAGCCGTCGAACTTCACCACTTGGCCGGTGGCGCGCAGATCGATCGTGCGCGCGCCAGCTTTCGCCGCGATATCGACCGTGGTGCGCTCGAGTTCGGCGGATTCCATCTGGCTCGCCACCGCGCGGTTCCAGATCAGCTCATAGAGCCGCGCCTGGTCGCGATCGACGTATTTTGCGACTTCGCCCGGCGTGCGGCTGGCGCCGGTGGGGCGCACCGCTTCGTGCGCTTCCTGCGCGTTCTTCGATTTGTTCTGATAGGTGCGCGGCGCGGCGGGCACATATTGCTTGCCGTAATTGCCGCCGATCATGGCGCGGATGTCGGAGATCGCCTCCGGCGCCATGTCGATGCCGTCGGTGCGCATATAGGTGATAAGGCCGGTGGTTTCGCCCCCGATCTCGACACCTTCATAGAGACGCTGCGCCAGGCGCATGGCGATGGCCGGCGCAAAGCCGAGCTTGCGGCTGGCTTCCTGCTGCATGGTCGATGTGGTGAAGGGCGGCGGCGGGTTGCGCCGCGCAGGTTTTGCCTCGACGGTGGAAACGGTGAAGGATGCGCTTTCGAGCGCTTGCTTCAATTCCTCCGCTTGCGCGGCGGAGCCGATATCGAGGCGCTGTATTTTCTTCCCGTCGGCCGCGACCAGTCGCGCGTCGAATTTATCGCCGCGCGGCGTCGCCAGCTTGGCGAGGATCGACCAGTATTCCTTGGCGACGAATTTTTCGATCTCAAGTTCGCGGTCGCAAACCAGCCGCAGTGCGACCGACTGCACGCGGCCGGCCGAGCGCGCGCCGGGCAATTTCCGCCACAGCACGGGCGAAAGCGTGAAGCCAACGAGATAGTCCAATGCGCGGCGGGCGAGATAAGCATCCACCAGTGCGGTGTCGAGTGCGCGCGGATGTTTCATCGCCTCGGTCACCGCCTGCTTGGTGATGGCGTTGAAGACGACGCGCTCGACAGCCTGGTCCTTGAGCGCATTCTTTTCGTTGAGCTCTTCGAGGACGTGCCAGGAGATCGCCTCGCCCTCACGGTCCGGGTCGGTGGCGAGGATGAGGGTGTCGGCGTCCTTGAGCGCGCGGGCGATGTCGTTGACGCGCTTTTGCGACTGGGGATCGACCTCCCAGAGCATGTGAAAATCATTATCCGGGTCGACCGACCCATCCTTGGCCGGCAGGTCGCGGATATGGCCAAAGGAGGCCAGCACCTCGTATCCGGAGCCCAGATATTTGTTGATCGTCTTCGCCTTGGAAGGCGATTCAACAACAACAATCTTCATGAAATTCCAATGGGTTATCTGCCAATCCGCGCCGGATTGAAGCAGAATCAGCCGTAGCTTTTGCCGGGAACATGGGTAAAGCGACCCCAGCTGTCAAATCGGGGCCGTCCGGATGGGCCGGTCAAAGCAGCTAAATTGGGCGCGAAAGAGACGGCCGGACTTAGCATGCCAAATACAACCAATGAGTGTAATATTGTAAATTCACTCTTATAAAGTTAGAATAATATTTGGCCCAATGGCCGCCGCGAGCTTTTGGCCCCTGAACTTTGCCAGATGAGCTTAACCCCGATGAGCGAGGCGCCCGCAAATTCAACTCCACAAGATCGCAGCGCGGCGGCCAGCTATGTGGCGGCGCTGTCCGGCGATCTTGCCTCGATTGCGCGCAGCCACGGCCTGGACACGCTCGGCTATCTGCTCGACATGGCGCGGCTGGAAGCGGAAAGCGCCTCGCGCCCACCGAGCAGCCAACGCAACGCCTGAGCCAACCGGCCTGAGCCGGTCACCGCGTCTTGACGCCCATATGCTCGAGCAGGATCGCGGTCGGGTGACCGTCCGGGATCATGCCGTATTTTACCTGCTCCTTGCGCACATGATCGCGGATGTCGAAATCGATGTGGCCTTCGAATTTTTTTATCGGATAGCCGAGCTCCGCCAATTTCCGTTGCAAGACGATGCGCAGGTCGCGCGGAAGCTGGCGGTCATCCTTCGGCCAGGCGGCGCGGATCGGTCCGCCGCCGCGCAAACGGTCGGCGAGATGGCCTACCGCGATCGCATAGGCATCGGAATTATTGTACTCCTTGAGCACGTCGTAATTCTCCGTCACGATGAAACCCGGCCCCACCGCGCCGCTCGGAAAAAACAGAATGCCGTTGCCGCTTGCAGGGAATGCGCCGCCGTCCGCGCGCCGCACGCCGAGTTTGGTCCATTCCGCGAACGACGCACGGCTCTTGCGGTAATCGAATTTCGGCGGCAGCGCGGCCTCAAAACCCCAGGCCAGCCCGTATTTCCATTTTTCCTTGTTGAGATAATTACCGGTCGATCCCAGCACGTCCGGCACGTTGTTCCAGATGTCGCGCCGCCCGTCGCCGTTAAAATCGATCGCATAGTCCATGAAGTTCGATGGCATGAATTGCGTCTGCCCCATGGCGCCGGCCCAGGAGCTGACCATCTTGTCGCGCGGGATGTGGCCCTCCTGCATGATGCGCAGCGCGACCAGCAATTCGTTGCGGAAATAAGGATGGCGGTAGCGCGCGTTCGCCAGCGTCGCCAGCGAGCGGAACATGTCCCACTTGTCCTTGAGCGCACCGTAGGACGTCTCCATGCCCCATATCGACAGCAGCACCCAGCGCTCGACGGCGAATTTCCTTTCCACCGCCGTCAGCGTCTCGTTCCATTCCGTGGCTTTGCGCAGGCCGACGGTGATGTTGTTTTTCGACACGATGCCGTTGACGTAGTCGCCGACCGGCTTGCCGTATTCCGGCTGGCGGCGCGTCGCCGCCAGCACGCGTGGATCGGGCGCAAGGCCTGCGAAGGCCAGATCGAAATTGGCGCGGGTAATGCCCTTGGCTTGCGCGTCGGGCCACAGTTCCGTGCGCAACGCGTCGAAATTCGCCGGGCCATCGGAATTCTGCGCCGGCACGCGCACAGGGATGCTTGCGAGCGTCATCGCCAGAATGAGGGCATATGCAGAGCGAAGAATCATTGCAGCATCCTATAGCAAAGACACTAGGGCGCCGCCGTGGCGTTCCAGCCGTCCGGCAATTTCCAGTTCCAATAGCACGGTGCGCACGATCGCGGCGGAGGTGCGCGACAGCCGCACCAGATCGTCGATAGCAACCGGGGTGGGTCCGAGCAACGCGACGATGCGGCTGCGCTCGTCGCCCCCCGGCTCGGCATCGAGCGGGCCTGGCGCATCGCTATCCGGCTCCTGTGCCGGCAGATCGACGCCGTGGCCGAGGATCGGCTGCAATACCGCAATCACGTCGGCGGCTTCCGTCACCAGCGTTGCGCCCTGCTTGAGCAGCCCGTTGGTGCCTTCCGCGCGCGGATCGAGCGGCGAGCCCGGCACCGCGAACACCTCGCGTCCCTGCTCGCCGGCAAAGCGCGCGGTAATCAGCGAGCCCGAGCGCCGCGCCGCCTCGACAATGACGACGCCGACGGCGAGACCCGAAATCAGCCGGTTGCGGCGCGGAAAGTCCCGTCCGCGCGGCTCCCAGCCGAACGGCATTTCCGTCACTGCGGCGCCGTCGGTGAGCATCGCATCGAGCAGATCGGCGTGCTCGGCCGGGTAAAGACGGTCGTGCCCACCGGCGAGCACCGCGACGGTGCCGCGCGCCAGGCTCGCTCGGTGAGCGGCGGCGTCGATGCCGCGGGCCAATCCCGAAACGATAGCGAACCCGGCCTCGCTCAGATCGTAGGCCAAGCGCTCGGCAAATTTGACGCCGGCCGCCGAGGCATTGCGCGAGCCGACAATGGCGACTTGCGGACGCGCAAGCACGCCAAGGTTGCCGCGCACCGCCAGCAAGGGCGGCGCGTCGTCGATCATTTGCAGCCGTGCCGGATAGTCCGGTTCGCCGAGCGCGACGAACGTCGCGCCAAGGGATTTCGCGGTCTTTAGCTCGCGCTCCGCCTCCTCGCGCGGCAGGATGCGTGCGGGACCGGTTGCGCCGCCACGCCGCGCCAGATCGGGCAGCGCCGCAAGCGCGCCGCGCGCGCCGCCGTAATGATTGACCAGGGTGCGGAAGGTGCGTGGCCCGACATTTTCGCTGCGGATCAGCCGCAGCCAATCGAGCCGCTGCTCGTCGGTCAACCGAACACCGTCACCCGGATTACGCACACCGCCTCCCGCCGCAATGCATCAGCATCGCCCAGGTGGCCGCGGTCTACAACCGGACTCAAATCGTTGGCTGGACAATTGTGCGGGCGTTTATGCGCCAATTTTCGGCTCGGTGCCCTGCAACAGCCGCGCGATATTGGCGCGGTGCATCGCCCACAGCATCGCGGTCAGCAGGACGAAGAGTTGCGCGACCGCCTGATCGCCGCGTGCCGACAGAACGAATGGCGTAGCCGCGCTGGCGACCAGTCCTGCGAGCGAGGAGTAGCGAAATAATTTGGCGACGACGAGCCAGATCGCGCAAAAAGTGAACGCAACCGGCCACGCCAGCCCGAGCAGAATGCCGATATAGGTGGCGACGCCTTTGCCGCCCTTGAACTTGAGCCAGACCGGAAACAGGTGGCCGAGGAATGCGCCGAACCCGGCGAACACCGCGAATTCCGGCCCGATGTAGCGAGCGGCGAGCAGCACGGCCGCCGTGCCTTTGAGCATGTCGCCGATCAACGTCGCGGCGGCGAGGCCCTTGCGTCCGGTGCGCAACACATTGGTCGCGCCGATATTGCCGGAGCCGATGGAACGGATGTCCTGCGTGCCGGTAAAGCTCATCAGCAGCAGCCCGAACGGGATCGAGCCGAGCAGGTAGCCGAGGATCAGCGCCAAAGCGTAGCTCATAGATATTCGTACACCGTGCGGCCGGCAACGATGGTGCGCAGCACGCGGCCCTGCAAACGCGCTTCATCGAAGGGTGTGTTCTTGCACTTCGACTTTAATTCGGCGGGATCCAAGAGCCAGGGCATATCAGGGTCGATCACGATCACGTCGGCCGGCGCCCCATTTTTGAGCGTGCCGCCCGGCAGCCCCAGCAGTTCCGCCGGGCGCGTGGACATCGCCCGCAGCAGCGTTACCAGATCGAGTTCGCCGCTGTGGACGAGGCGCAGTCCGGCGGTGAGCATGGTTTCAAGCCCGATCGCGCCGGGGGCGGCTTCCGCGAACGGCAGCCGTTTGGTTTCCACGTCCTGCGGGTTGTGGTCGGACATGATCACATCGACCAGTCCTGCGCCGAGCGCCGCGACCAGCGCCTTGCGGTCTTCCTCCGCGCGCAGCGGCGGGGCGACCTTGAGGAACGTACGATAGGGGCCGATATCGATCTCATTCAAAGTTGCGTGGTTGATCGAGGCGGAAGCGGTTACGGCGAGGCCTGAATCCTTGGCGCGGCGCAGGACCTCAAGCGATTCCGCGCAAGTCACCGATGCCGCGTGATAGCGGCCGCCGGTGAGCGCCACCAGACGCAGATCGCGCTCCAGCATCACCGTCTCGGCCGCTTTGGGAATTCCGAGCAGGCCGAGGCGGGCGGCGAACTCGCCTTCGTTCATCACGCCGTCGCCGACCAGATTGGGGTCTTCCGTGTGGTGGACGATCAGCGCATCGAAGTCGCGCGCGTAGGTGAGCGCGCGGCGCATGACCTGCGCGTTGGTGACGCTTTTTTCGCCGTCGGTGAAGGCGACGGCGCCGGCAGCCTTAAGCAGACCGATCTCGGTCATCTCCATGCCTTCGAGGCCCTTGGTCAGCGCCGCCATCGGATGCACGTGGACGATCGCGGTGTCGCGCGCGCGGCGCAGCACGAAATCCACCGTCGCCGGATCGTCGATCGCGGGCGAAGTGTCGGGCTGGCAGATGATGGTGGTGACGCCGCCGGCCGCCGCCGCCTGGCTTGCGGAGGCGAGCGTCTCGCGATGGCCCGCGCCGGGCTCGCCGATGAAGGCGCGCATGTCGATGAGGCCGGGCGCCACAATCATGCCGCGGCAATCGACAACTTCGGTGCCTTCCGGCACGCCTGCTGCGCCGATTCCTTTTTTGGCTTCACGCACGATCCCGTCGGCGATGAGCAGATCGCCGCGAATGTCGAAGTCGCGCGACGGATCGACGATCCGGGCATTGGCGAGCAGGATCGGGCGGCGGTCGGAGAGCATCATGCTTTATGCGTTCGGCAGGTTGCGTGACAGCGCCTCGAGCACCGCCATGCGCACGGCGACGCCCATCTCGACTTGCTCGCGGATCAGCGATTGCGCGCCGTCGGCGACGATGGTGTCGATTTCGACGCCGCGGTTCATCGGTCCCGGATGCATCACCAGCGCGTCCGGCTTGGCATACGCCAGTTTTTTCTCATCCAGCCCGAAATAGTGGAAATATTCCGACACCGAAGGAACGTAGGAACCGTTCATGCGCTCGCGCTGCAAGCGCAGCATCATGACGATATCGGCGCCGGCAAGCCCTTCGCGCATGTCGCGCGCGACCTCGACCCCGAAACGCTCGATCCCGGCCGGCAGCAGCGTGGACGGCGCGACCACGCGCACGCGCGCGCCGAGCGCGTTGAGCAGGATGATGTTCGAGCGCGCGACGCGCGAATGCATGATGTCGCCGCAGATGGCCACCGTCAGGCCCTCGATGGCGCCCTTGTTGCGGCGGATGGTGAGCGCGTCGAGCAGCGCTTGCGTCGGGTGTTCGTGCGCGCCGTCGCCGGCATTGATGACCGAGCAATCGACCTTGTTGGCCAGCAACTCCACCGCGCCGGAGGCGTGGTGGCGCACCACCAGAATGTCCGGGTGCATGGCGTTGAGCGTGATCGCGGTATCGACGAGAGTTTCGCCCTTGCGCATGGCGGAGGCGCCGACCGACATGTTCATGACGTCGGCGCCAAGGCGCTTGCCCGCCAGCTCGAACGACGACTGCGTGCGCGTGGAGGCCTCAAAAAACAGGTTGATCTGGGTGCGGCCGCGCAGCGAAGTGCGCTTTTTCTCGATCTGGCGGTTGAGCGCGACGAACTCCTCGGCCAAATCGAGCAGCCCGAAAATCTCCTCGCGCGAAAGCCCTTCGATCCCCAACAGGTGCGGCCGGTTGAGGACGAACGAGGATTTAGGCGCGATGTTCATTAAAGGCAGGTCTATAGGCGCACTTTACGGCTGCGGCAAGGCCGGCGAGCAGGAGCCCACAACGTGTTAAGCTCGGCATTATCCACGAAGGCTTGAGTCGCCATGGCCGACCTGCGTTTTGACGCCCGCGAGGTCACCAACCAATCGCCGCCCTATGAGGACGTCGATCTCTATGGCAGCGACGCCGCGCTGATCCAGGCTGTGAAGGCGAACGGCGCGGGCGGCGAGGGCAAGGCGCTTTCCGCCTTCGGCCGGCATTGGGGCCGGGCTGCGATGTTCGCGCAGGCCAAGTTCGCCAACGAGAACCCGCCGCGTCTTGACGGCAATGAGGTGGAGTTTCATCCGGCCTATCACGCCTTCATGGCCGAGAGCGTCGCGGCCGGGCTTCACGTCATGACCTGGAAGGCCGACGGTGCGCGTGCCGCTGCGCCGGCGGAGGTGGCGCGTGCCGCGCGTTTCTACATGGTGGCGCAGGTCGAGAACGGGCACATGTGCCCGATCACCATGACGCGCGCCGCCGTGGCCGTGCTGGCGGCCGATCCGGCTTTGCTCGCATCGCTGATGCCGAAGATCGCCTCGCGCAGCTACGATCGGAGCTTCCAGCCGTGGCGCGACAAATCCGGCATGACGCTGGGCATGGGTTTGACCGAGAAGCAGGGCGGCACCGATGTGCGCGCCAACACCACGCGCGCTGTGCCCGCGGGCGAGGGTTACCGCATCACCGGCCACAAATGGTTCATGTCGGCGCCGATGTGCGATGCCTTCCTGGTGCTGGCGCAGGCGCCGGGCGGGCTCACCTGCTTTTTCATGCCGCGTTTTGAGCCCGATGGCAGCGTCAATGGGCTCAACTTCCAGCGGCTGAAGGACAAGCTCGGCAATCGGTCGAACGCGTCCTCGGAGGTCGAGTTCGCGGATGCCTTTGCGCTGCGCGTCGGCGATGAAGGCAAGGGCATCCGCAGCATTCTGGAGATGGTGCAACTCACCAGGCTCGACTGCGCGATATCATCGGCCGGGATGATGCGCATGGCGCTGGCGCAAGCGCTGCATCATGCGCGCCACCGCACGGTGTTCCAGAAAAAACTTAGCCAGCAGCCGATGATGGTCAGCGTGCTCGCCGACATGGCGCTCGAAGCGGAAGCCGCGCTCGCGCTGACGATGCGGCTTGCGCGCGCCTTCGATGGCGCGGCGGCAAATCCTGCGGAAGCCGCCTATGCGCGGCTGCTCACTCCGGCCGTCAAATTCTGGGTATGCAAGCGCGCGCCGCCGTTCGTCTATGAGGCGATGGAATGCCTCGGCGGCAACGGTTACGTCGAGGACAGCACGCTGCCGCGGCTGTATCGCGAGGCGCCGGTGAACGCGATCTGGGAAGGCTCCGGCAATGTCATGTGCCTCGACGTGCTGCGTGTGCTGGCGCGCGAAGGCGATGTGGCGCGCGGGATGATCGAAGGGCTTGGCGGCGAGGCAAAGGACTTGCCCGGCGCGGAAGGCGCCGCTGTTTCCATTTGCAAGGCGCTGGCCGGGGCGCAGGCCGAGAGCCATGCGCGGTTGGCCGTCGAGCAGCTGGCGCTGCTGGCAGCGGCGGCAGCGCTGCGCAAAAGCGCGCCGCCGGCCGTCGTCGAGGCCTTCGCGCGCACGCGGCTTGCGGGCCCGCGCGGCGCAACCTATGGCGCGGCCCTTATCGACAGCCATGAGGCTGCCGCGCTGCTCGATCGCGCGCTGCCCGGCTGAGGCGCCGGTTCGGTCATGGCGTGCCGATGCGCGCCAGCCGGTCGAGCGCGCCCTGCAGAATGTAGGCCGCCGCGTGCTGGTCGATCACCGCCGCGCGTTTTTTGCGGCTGGCATCGGCTTCAATGAGCGCACGCTCGACCGCGGCGGTCGACAGCCGCTCGTCCCATAGCGCTATCGGCAATTCCGTGAGCTTGGCGAGATTGCGCGCGAAGGCGCGGGTCGCCTGCGCGCGCGGGCCTTCCGTACCGTCCATGTTGATCGGCAGGCCGAGCACAAACCCCGCCGCGCTCCGCTCGGCGGCAAGCGCCAGCACGCGCTTTGCGTCAACGGTGAAGGTCTTGCGCGCGATTGTTTCGACGCCCGCCGCCAGCCGCCGGTCCGGATCCGACGACGCCACCCCGATGGTTTTGCTACCGAGATCGAGACCAATCAGCGCCCCGCGGGCGGGCAAATGTTGCGCGGTTTCGGCCAGGGGCAGGATCACACCCATCGGCGAGCCGTAGCATGCGCGGCGCCGGGGAGCCAATGGCGCTTGCATCCGGCGAAAATTGGAACTCACATAGGGAAGGGCCGGAAGGGGAATACGACATGAGTGCGAGCGGCAAGCGGGTGCGCGCAGATATCGACATGCGCGCGTTCGCAAAGAGCGCAGGGTCGAATTTGACGGTGGCGGCCGGCAGTATCATTTTTAACAAGGGCGACGCTGGGGCGTGCATGTACATCGTCCAGTCCGGCACCATCGAGATGATGATCGGCGACAAGGTGATCGAGACCATCGGCCCCAACGAGGCGCTCGGTTTTATGTCGATGATCGACGGCGCGGCGCGCTCCTCCACCGCGCGCGCCAAGGAGGCCTGCGAGCTTTCGCAGATCGACGCGCGTACCTTCCGTTTCATGGTGGACGAGGTGCCCAATTTCGCCAGCTTCATTATGGGCGTATTGGCGCGGCGCATCCGCGGCATGGGCCAGATGATGTGAACGGCACAGCAAGAGGACAAGTTCCATGCACTCCCATTCCATCGAACGATGGCAGCATTCGCACGTGTTTCTTGGGGAGAAGCACCATCGCCACGAGCGGCGAACATGGCTCGTCATCGTCCTGACGGCAGTGATGATGGTCGCCGAGATCATCGGTGGCACCATCTACGGTTCAATGGCGCTGGTCGCCGATGGTTGGCACATGTCCACCCACGCGGGGGCGCTGACCATTGCCGCCTTGGCCTACCGCTTCGCGCGCAAGCACGCCCATGATTCACGGTTTTCGTTCGGGACGGGAAAGCTCGGAGAACTCGCGGGATTTGCCAGCGCGATCATCCTGGCTCTCGTTGCTTTGCTGATCGGCTACGAGTCGGCGCAACGCCTGTTCGCACCGGTCGCCATCGACTTCGAACAGGCAATCTGGATCGCTGTCGCCGGACTTGCTGTGAATCTCGTTAGCGCGTGGCTGTTGTTCGATCATGACCATCATGATGGTGAGGTCGAGGATGACCATCATCACGCCAAGGACCACAACATCCAGGCCGCTTATTTTCACGTTCTTGCCGATGCAGTGACGTCGGTGTTGGCGATTGCGGCTTTGTTGACGGGGCTGCTTTATGGCTGGTTTTGGATGGATCCGCTCATGGGCGTGGTCGGAGCGCTGGTCATCGCTCATTGGTCGATCGGGCTGATGCGCTCCTCCGGCACCGTGCTACTCGACAAAGTGCCGAACCCGAAGCTCGCCCGCCAAATCCTTAACCGGCTGGAGGTTGATGGCGATCGGGTTAGCGACCTACACCTTTGGCGACTCGGTCCCGGACACACGGCGGTCATCGCGACCGTTGTGTCCGAGCGACCACAGCCGCCTGCGGTCTACAAAGTCCGTCTTGGCGGGATTACGGGGCTTTCGCATGTAACCATCGAAGTTCAGCCATGTACCGACCATGGGTCGGCACGGACGGCGGCCTAATACCCCGGGTGCGAAAAACCCATCCTTTCGTTGCGGCGCGAAACGCTGGCCTGCTATACGCCGACCATTGCTAGGTTGCTTAACGAGGCTCCTCCATGTCCGTCGATGCCGACACCGTCCGCCGCATCGCGCATCTGGCGCGCATCGCGGTTGCCGACGACGAGGTCGAGCATCTGCGCGGCGAGATCAACGCAATCCTGGCGTTTGTCGAGCAGCTTTCAGAGGTCAATGTCGAGGGCGTCGAGCCGATGACTTCGGTGATGCCGATGACGATGAAAAAGCGCGCCGATGCGGTCACCGATGGCGGCAATGCCGATGCGGTCCTGCGCAATGCGCCGGCGACCCAGGATCATTTTTTCCTCGTTCCGAAAGTGGTCGAGTAGCGAATGGCGGAACTCACTTCGCTCACTATTTCGGATGCGCGCGACGGGCTGAAGAAAAAATCCTTCAGCGCCGCCGAGCTTGCCGACGCGCATCTTGCGGCGATGGAGAAGGCGCGCGCGCTCAACGCCTATGTGCTGGAGACGCCGGAGCGCGCACACGCTATGGCAAAAGCGTCCGATGCGCGCATTGCGGCCGGCAAAGCAGGTCCGCTGGAAGGCATTCCAATCGCGGTGAAAGACATGTTCTGCACCGAGGGCGTGCGCTCGACCGCCGGTTCGCGCATCCTGAAAAATTTTATCCCGGCCTACGAATCAACAGTGACCGCAAATCTCTGGCGCGACGGTGCGGTGATGCTGGGCAAGACCAACAACGACGAATTCGCCATGGGATCGTCGAACGAGACCTCGCATTTCGGTCCGGTGATCTCGCCGTGGCGGCGAAAGGGCGCCAATACGCCGCTGGTGCCCGGCGGCTCGTCCGGCGGCTCGGCTGCCGCTGTGGCGGCCAATCTCGCGCTCGGCGCCACCGGCACCGACACCGGCGGCTCCATTCGTCAGCCTGCGGCGTTCACCGGCACGGTTGGCATGAAGCCGACCTACGGGCGCTGCTCGCGCTGGGGCATCGTGGCGTTTGCGTCCTCGCTCGACCAAGCCGGTCCGTTCACGCGAACGGTGCGCGACGCCGCAATCCTGCTGCGGGCAATGTCCGGTCACGATCCCAAGGACACCACTTCGGTGGATCGCGCGGTGCCCAACTACGAGGCCGCTATCGGCAAGTCGATCAAAGGCATGAAGATCGGAATTCCGAAGGAGTACCGTCTGGACGGTATGCCGGCTGAGATCGAGACGCTGTGGCGCCGGGGCGCGGATTGGCTGAAAGCGGCGGGAGCCGAGATTATCGACGTCTCGCTGCCGCACACCAAATATGCGCTGCCGGCTTATTACATCGTCGCTCCGGCGGAGGCTTCCTCCAACCTCGCGCGCTACGACGGCGTGCGCTACGGCTTGCGTGTTGCCGGCCGCGACATCACGGACATGTATCAAAAGACCCGCGCCGAAGGTTTCGGGCCGGAGGTGCGCCGCCGCGTCATGATCGGCACTTATGTTTTGTCGGCGGGCTACTACGATGCGTATTACCTGCGCGCGCAAAAAGTCCGCACGCTGATCAAGAAGGATTTCGAGGACTGCTTTAACGCGGGCGTGCACGCCATGCTGACGCCTGCGACGCCATCGGCCGCCTTCGGCGTCGGCGAAAAAGGTCAGGCCGATCCGGTCGAGATGTATCTCAATGACGTGTTCACTGTGACGGTGAACATGGCCGGGCTGCCGGGGATTTCGGTGCCTGCCGGGCTTGACGGGCAGGGATTGCCACTCGGCCTGCAGCTCATCGGCCGTCCATTCGACGAAGAAATGTTGTTCTCGCTTGGCGAAGCGATCGAGCAGGCGGCGGGACGGTTCATCCCGCAGAAGTGGTGGTGACCGTGGACGCAAGAGTCTGATCGGGTCCGCGTACGCGCGCAACATGCGGATGCTCGCCGACAAGAATTCCGATGCAAAAATGTGATTTTTGACCGCGCGGGCGGCTGGCGCGAAGCATGGAACTGCGCGTACTCTAATACCTGTGAAGGAGAGGGACGTGACCGAAGACGCTACGCGCGCCGTCGTCAACGAACTCTACGATGCCTATGAGCGACGGGATTTCGACCGCGTCGCCGCATTGATCCATGAAGACATCGACTGGGTGATTTACGGCCCGATCGAAGTGTTTCCTTTCGCCGGCGCGCGGCAAGGCCGCAACGCCGTGCTCGAAGCTCTCGGCAAGATCGCCGAGCAATACACCGTGGAGCGCTACCAGCGCGAGATCGTGATCGTTGACGGCGACCGCGCGGCGGTGATGTCGGACGTTAGCTTCAAGCAGCGCGCGACCGGTCGCACGCTGCGGTTCCGCATCGCCAATTTCCTGCGATTCCGCGACGGCAGGCTGATCGAATTCCGCGAATTCGCCAACACCTTCGATGTGGTCGAGCAGGCGCTGGGGCGCTGGTTGCAAGTCTAACCACCCAGTCATCCGCTGCCCGTTAACCATGTCGGCCCTACCGTCGGGGCGATATGCTTGACGCCGGCTCTGTACGGCGCGAGAAAATTCATCTGACGGGGGTTATTCAGTTGATGGTCTGGTTTCGCGTCATCGTGCGAATGACGGTGCTGGTCCTGCTTGCCGGTTGTGCAAGCATTCGCAATGACCCGGTCAATCGGCCGATAACGAATGCCGGCATCGCCCCAGAGATCGCCCGCGACGACCCCCTCCATGCCGACGATTTGCTGATCGGATTTTCCTTCTCCGGCGGCGGTACCCGCGCCGCCGCCTTTTCATTCGGCGTACTTGTGGAGGCCGACCGGGCGCGGTTACCGGGCGGCAATACGGCCGTGTCGCTGCTCGACCGGCTCGATTTCGTTTCCGGCGTGTCGGGCGGTGCGGTCACCGCAGCCTATTACGGCCTGAAAAAGCGGGCAGCGCTCGATGATTTCCGTGAAAATTTCTTGTTGCGCGATGCCGAAGAGTCGTTGACCGTCAACCTCACGCTGGCGAGTGTTTCACGCGCGCTTGCCGGCGGTATCAACGATTCCAGCAACTTTCCGCGCTGGCTCGACGACAATCTGTTTCACGGCGCCACGCTCGGCGAGTTGCGCACCACGCGGCGTCCGCGCATCTGGATCAACGCATCCGATATCTATAATCGCACCCCCTTTGTCTTCGGCGCGACCGCGTTCAATGCGATTTGCAGCGATCTGAATTCTTATCCGATCGCGACTGCGGTCGCGGCGTCGGCCGCTGTCCCGGTGGTATTCGCGCCGGTCGTGCTGAAAACCTTTCCGCAGGACTGCGGATCGCGATTGCCGGAATGGATCGAGCGCGCACTACGCAATCCAAATGCTGCGCCGATGCTCAAGGCGTTTGCCGCGGGGATTGCCCGCTACCGGAGCGGCACGATGCCCTATATCAAGCTGCTCGATGGCGGGCTTGTCGACAATTTCGGCTTGTCCGGCTTCACGATTGCACGCCTCTCCGCGGAGACGCCCTATGGTCCGCTGACGCCGAGGCAGGGCGTCGCGTTGCGGCGCATGCTTTTTCTGGTGGTGGATGCGGGGCGCGGGCCGGCCGGCGACTGGATCAATACCGTCGAAGGCCCGGGCGCCAGCGATCTCGTGGTCGCCGCCGCCGATACGGCGATCGATGCCGGCGTGCGCGCGAGCTTCACCGCATTCGAAAGCACCAATCTCGAATGGCAGACCGCGCTCATACGCTGGCGCTGCGGTCTTTCGGCGGCGGAACGGCAGCGGCTCGGGGCGTCACCGGGCTGGAACTGCCGGGACGTGAAATTCTTCCTGGGCCGGGTGAGTTTCGATCAGCTTGGCGCCGAACGGGCTGCATCGCTTAACGCGATTGCGACGCGCTTCAAGCTGCCGGCGGCGGCGGTCGATGAATTGATCGCAGCGGGCGGCGACGCGTTACGGGCAAATCCGACCTACCGGGCGTTTCTTGGCAGCCTGAGGTAGAGCATGATCCTATATTGTAAGCCGTAGCGCGCTCCGGTAATCGGTACCGCGCGCTGCTACGCTATCCGTTTCGGCGTCAAATCTGTAGCCATTCCGTACGGCGAGAGACTGCGATGAACGCTCCGGCAAAGACCTCGAAACTCATCAAGGGCGCCAGCGGCGACTGGGAGGTCGTCATCGGACTGGAGGTTCATGCCCAGGTCAGCTCGAAGGCCAAGCTGTTCTCCGGCGCCTCGACCGAATTCGGCGGCGAACCGAATTCGCACGTCTCGCTGGTCGATGCCGCGATGCCGGGAATGCTGCCGGTGATCAACGAGGAATGCGTCAAGCAGGCGATCCGCACCGGGCTCGGCCTCAAGGCGCGCATCAATCTCAAATCGGTGTTCGACCGCAAGAACTATTTCTATCCGGACCTGCCGCAGGGCTATCAGATCAGCCAATACAAATCGCCGATCGTGGGCGAGGGCGAGGCGATGGTGGACATGCCCGGCGGCGAGACGGTGCATGTCGGCATCGAGCGGCTGCATCTCGAGCAGGATGCCGGAAAATCGCTGCATGACCAGCACCCGAGCATGTCGTTTGTCGATCTCAATCGCTCGGGTGTCGCCTTGATGGAGATCGTCTCCAAGCCCGATCTGCGTTCGGCCGACGATGCCAAGGCCTATGTCGGCAAGCTGCGCACCATCCTGCGTTACCTCGGAACCTGCGACGGCGACATGGAGAAGGGGTCGCTGCGCGCCGACGTCAACGTCTCCGTGCGGCGGCCGGGCGAGCCGCTCGGCACGCGCTGCGAAATCAAGAACGTCAATTCGATCCGCTTTATCGGTCAGGCGATCGAGCACGAGGCGCGGCGCCAGATCGGAATCCTCGAGGACGGCGGCAAGATCGACCAGGAAACCCGGCTGTTCGATCCCGGCAAAGGCGAGACGCGCTCCATGCGCAACAAGGAGGAGGCGCACGATTACCGCTATTTCCCCGACCCCGACCTGCTGCCGCTGGAATTCGATCAGGCCTATGTCGATGAACTCAAGGCCCACTTACCGGAACTACCGGACGAGAAGAAAGCGCGTTTTGTGCGTGACTTCGGTCTTTCGGCCTATGACGCGGGCGTATTGGTAAGCGAGCGCGCGACCGCCGACTATTTCGAAGCCGTCGCCAAAGGCCGCGATGCCAAGCTGGCGGCAAATTGGGTGATCAATGAATTGTTCGGACGGCTCAACAAGGAAGGCAAGGATATCGCCGCCTCGCCGATAACGGCCGAACGGCTTGCTGCAATTCTCGATTTGATCGCGGAGGGCACGATTTCCGGCAAGATCGCCAAGGATCTATTCGAGATATGCTGGAGCGAGGGGGGCGATCCGCGCGCCATTGTCGAGGCGCGTGGCCTCAAACAGGTGACCGACACCGGCGCAATCGCGAAAGTGGTGGACGAGATCGTCGCCGCCAATCCCGAGAAAGTCGCGCAGGCGAAGACGAACGAGAAGCTGCTTGGCTGGTTTGTCGGCCAGGTGATGAAGTCGTCCGGCGGCAAGGTCAATCCGCAAGCCGTCAACGATCTTCTCAGGAAAAAACTCGGAATCTGATCGCACCGGCAACTCGTTCCTGCTTGCCCGAGCGCAGTGCGATAGGTTGCCGACATCTTAAATCGCGGTTCGCAGGCGCTTGCGCCGACGCTGGAGCGGTCGTTTGCGACCGCAGCGGCGCGAATCAGTTGCGCTGATTCGCTCGTTTTGAATTCGATTTTGCCTGCGCGGACGCACAAACGCCGCCGATTTTGAAAAAAGTTTTGACCTGCCGCCGAAGCCGTCGGCGTTCTCGTTCGGCGTTGAAATTGCATTGTGTGAGTTTGCGTTGCGCGCGCGCGGCGCCAAAACCTGAAACGCGCGACAGCTTGAAAAGCCATATGTCATAGGGGTTTTTGCGGAGTCTCGCATTTCGCGCAAAGCATTCTCGCCGCGCCTGCGCGATTGCGTTTGCAATGTCGGTGCAAGCGTTGCGCTGAAGTTTTGCGCGCGCAACGCGGCGCGTTGTGTGCACAGTTTGTTAAGCGGAGTCGCTGTTTTTGGCATTGTACTGTAGTAATCGAGTGCAGTGCCGGTCGATTCGCGACTGCACTGTTTGATGGCGCCACACCCAATGCTAGGAGGGCAGCATGGCGAAACGTAGAAAGAAAGCAGCGTCGAAGAAAACGGCGAAGAAGACTCGCCGGCGGAAGAAGTAGTATTAGTTAGCTCTGCTTCTCGATTTTCGGCGCAAGCGTGTCGAAGATCGCGTCATACGGGCCGAAGCGCGTCGTGGATAGATAGCGCATCGCGATCATCCATGACGGCTCGGCGCCGATAGACGAACGAGGGCGTCGGCGAGACCCTAGGGCTCACCGACGCCCACTGTGCGTTTGAAGTGTCGCGCTTCAACGCGGCGACACGACTAGAGTCCGATCGGCTCCGATTGAATCAGGACCCGACTCTAGTTTTTGTTTGAGCATGATCTTATCCGACCTTCCTTCGCCCGCCGAAGCGGGCTTCGCGAAGGCGGGAAACCGGTTCCCACTTTTCGGGATCATGCTCCAGCGCTCTACTTCTTCTTTTTATCGGCCTTGGCTTTTGCCTTGGCCGCTTTCGCAGCGGCCGCCGCCTTGGCCTTTTCGTCTTTCGCCTTGGCCTTGGCCGCGGCTTTATCGGCCTTGGCTTTCGCCTTGGCTGCTTTCGCAGCGGCCGTCGCCTTGGCCTTTTCGTCTTTCGCCTTGGCCTTGGCCGCGGCTTTATCGGCCTTGGCTTTCGCCTTGGCTGCTTTCGCGGCGGCCGTCGCCTTGGCTTTTTCGTCTTTCGCCTTGGCTTTCGCCGCAGCCTTGTCAGCCTTGGCTTTCGCCTTGGCGTCCTGTTGCGTCGCAGTCTGAGCCTGCGCGACGTTGAGCGGAATTGCGGTGGCAATAGACGCCGACACCAGAGCGGCTAGTACATGCTTGAGCATGATATTTCTCCAAGCCCCGTTTACGCGCCGCCTCTTGCTAGGCAGCGTCACCGGGACGATAGGCGTCCGCGCTGTGGCCGTCCACGGGAGAATGGCAGTTGCGCATCCTGCGCTGCGAACCTACGTGAGGTCGTCAATCTGATGGAGTGGACCAATGGCGCGCGCCAAGCGGAAAACCAGGACAAGTTCCAAATCCAAGGCAACGTCCAAGGTAAAATTGAAGACGAAATCCAAGATCAAGCCGCGGCCGCTCGAGCTTTATTATTGGCCGACGCCGAACGGCTGGAAGATATCGATCATGCTCGAAGAATGTGCGTTGCCTTACAAAATGATCCCGGTGAACATTTCCACGGGCGAACAATTCAACCCGAAATTCCTTGCCATATCGCCGAACAACCGGATGCCCGCGCTCTTCGACTACGATGGGCCGGGCGGCAAGCCGGTTTCGGTGTTCGAGTCCGGCGCCATGCTGCAATATCTCGGACGCAAGACCGGCAAGTTCTATCCGGCCGATGAGCGCGCCCGCGTCGAGGTCGACCAATGGCTGTTCTGGCAGATCGGCGGCCTCGGCCCGATGGCGGGGCAGGCGCACCATTTTCGCCACTACGCGCCGGAGAAACTTCAATACGCCGTCGATCGCTACACCAATGAATGCAACCGGCTTTATGGCGTGATGAATGCGCGATTGAAGGATCGTCCGTTTCTCGCCGGGAAATATTCAATCGCCGATATGGCTTGCGTCGGCTGGGCCAAACTGTGGCAGCGGCAAGGGCAGGACATCGGCCAATTCCCGCATCTCAAGCGCTGGCTCGATACGCTGCTGGCGCGGCCGGCGGTCAAACGCGGCATCGGTCTGCGCGTGGAGGAAGCCTCGAGCGTCGATATGCTCGATCCAAAGGTTCGTGCCGTGCTGTTCAATCAGCGGGCGCGCTGAGGCTCAGTTCGCCCGCGTCCAGCTTTCGCCGATGCAGAACACCAGGACGCAGCCTTCGACTCTCGCCTGGGTCGGACTTCGCAGCATCAGGTTGCTGCGATAGGTCTTGCCGTCGTCGGCGTTGTAGATCTGGCCGGACCAGCGGTTGGCGCCGCTCGGCCGCATGCCCTGGATGACTTGCAGGCCGAGCATCGGCCGCGGGCGCTTCGCGGCATCGGGATTGTGCTTGTCGGTCTTCGGCAATCCGGTCGATTTGTCGATCGGATTCTTGAGCCAAACGACGGTAGCGCAGATTCCGTTGCCGCAATTGGCGATGCGTACTTTGGTCCCGCCGTCCGATGAAAGCCACGTACCTTCCGGACTGGCGAGCGCCGGGCTTGCGATCAGCATCAAGCCCGCGATGACGGCGGCAAATGTCGATTTCATGCTTCGTTTCCGCGGTCTGGCTCTAGCTTTTTGTTTAAGCATGATCTTTTCCGAAAACCGGTTCCCACTTTTCGGGATCATGCTTTGGCGGCGGGGCGAGGAACATCATGCATGGGTACAAACCAACGTTGCCTGGTGGTTATTCGCTTCTAAACTGAAACAGTTAGCGATCCCTCACCAAAGCGAAAAAACCCCACCGCCGCAGCGCTTTCTCGCGCCGGGCGGCATTGGCGCCAGGCCAACGGCCGGCGGCGTTCATCATCGATTCATCGCGACGCTTAAACTCCCATTCAAATCTTATGCAGATGATCGCGCCACCTCGAACGGCAATCCGGTCGGGGAAACAGGGGCGGGGTCCGGGGGCGGACCTGCGCGAAAAAGGGGAGGCCGTAATGGCTTGCGTTGAGATGGATGCGGCAGCAATCGGGGAAGCGCCGGACAGCGCCGAAGCGTTCTACGATCTCGGCATGATGTATTCGACCGGCCGCGAGGTGCTCATCGATATGGTGTCGGCGCACAAGTGGTTTAACCTTGCGGCCATGCGCGGTCACAAGGATGCCGTCGCGCTGCGCTGCGAAATCGCCGGCCAGATGTTGGATGCCGAAATCGGTCTGGCGCAACGGGCGGCGCGCGACTGGCTGAAAGCGCATCCGGCAGCGCCGGCAGCAGCGCCCGAAATTCGCGTTGCGGCCTAGTCCGGCGGGTGGCCGCTAACGGCCTCCGGAACTCCGCTTATGGCCGCGCCGGACAGGCGGCGTTGACCAGGCGTAGGCGGGGTTGATGTCGCAGAATCCGCCCAGGCCGCGGATCGTTTCCATGCATTGCTGGCGGGTCACGAAGCCGCAATTAATTACTCCGCTTTGACCTCCATATTGAGCGCACCATTTATACGGTTCGGCGGCGCCGGACGGAGCTGCAGACAGCATTGTCGTGGTGACGACGGCGGCCAGAATGATAAGCGGCCTGGTCAAGCGCAAGCTGCGATCCTCCTGGTGGGCATGGTCGCGATCATAACGCGCCGGCGCTTTTGCGGTTCGCATAGTGTATCCTGGAGCAGCGCCGAAAGTGCGGCGCATAGGTGTTTGACCCGGAAACCCCGAAACTATAGGCATTGCTGGCGACGGAGACGTGGCCGAGTGGCTGAAGGCGGCGGTTTGCTAAACCGTTATACGCTCTCAAGGCGTATCGAGGGTTCGAATCCCTCCGTCTCCGCCAACTTTTTTCCGCCAGCCGGCCAAATAACATATTGATTTTATTTCGTTTTCCGGAATGACGTAGTTTGTGCCCTAACTTCATTTTTTCTACCGGACGTGATGGCGGCTGCCGTCATGTGCCTGCGGGCGCCAGCCAATAAGCGAGCCGATGGTGCTTGATTGGTTATGTGAAATATCACATAGTAAGCGATGCGTCGAAAGGCCGACGAGCCGCGACTCCTGATCTGGCGCGGGACCTCGAAAACCGACTACATGGCTTTCCCGGCGGCCGTGTAGCGCGAGATGGGCTACGCATTGTTCCTGGCGCAGACGGGCGAACGACACGCGATCATGGCGAAATCGCTCAGGGGTTTTGGCGGAGGGACCGTAGTCGAAGTGAAAGAGAGCTATGAGGGCAATGCCTACCGAGCGGTCTATACGGTGCGATATGCCGAAGCGGTATACGTACTTCACGCTTTCCAGAAGAAGTCGAAGACGGGCATCAAGACGCCGAAAGCGGATATGAACCTCATCGAAAAGCGGCTGACGGAACTGATCGAAGAAAGGGAGAGGCGGCGATGACGAGGATTCCTGCGGCGAAGGATCCGACCCGCAACGTCTGGCTACAGCTCGGGTTGCCCGACGCCGAAGAGCACTATCTGAAGGCCGAGCTCGTCCTGCGCCTAGACAAGGCGATTAAGACTAGCGGCCTGACCCAACGCGTTGCCGCGCAGCGGGTCGGAACCACCCAGCCCGAGCTTTCGAAGATTCTAAGAGGCAAGTTCTCCGAGGTTTCGCTTGAACGGCTGATGCGCTTTTTGACGGCGCTAGGTTATCACATCGAAATCAAGATTGGAGCGGCAGAGTCCAAGAAGGCGGGCAACGTGATCGTGAGGGACGCGCGTCGACGGGCCGCGTGATCCGGCATGCGTCCGTAGGTCATTGCGACTATGCCTGCGCTCTGTTTCGTCACATCACGCCGAATTTTGCTCGACTACGCGGAGAGCGTTGGAACCCAGCTCCTCTTCCTCCGTCTCCGCCGTCTGGTGCAGTGCAGTGCCGGGCGGGCAGCCACTCCCCGCCCATTATCGGTTCTGGATTGTTTCCCAGGCTGGAGATGGTAAGTATTTGCAACCTTTTGTGGTTGATTCGTTGTTGCATCGATCAATTTTATCCGTGCCGTAGCGGCGTCGTTTTTTTTCGTAACGTATTGTTTTTGCAGCAGAAAACCCTGCGTAGCCAGCACTAATTTGCCGACCCTGGGGCATCTCCCGGGGCGTTTTGGTATGCGTGCTTTTTAGGCAACACGCGGCTGAAAAGCGCGTTATGCGCCTGTGGGAAGGGCGCTTCTTCGTTGCGCCCCGGGGTTCATCGGCTAAGTTCGAGGCGCGACGGAGGGGGCTTCCCCAAGTCGTCCCGTCCGGTTGACGGATCGCACCAAGTGGTAGGCCCGAGTGGGGAAGATCGCGTGGTGAGTAAAGTAAACCGGTGGGAAACAAGGGGACTTTCCAAAAGGTGCCAGTTGCACTCGGCGGATACAGAACCCTCTCATAATAAACATTCTGGAGGTTCAAGATGAAGATGGTGAGAAGCCTTCTCCTTGGCACCGCAGCGGGTCTCGTTGCGATAGCTGGGGCGCAGGCCGCCGATCTTCCCGTTAAGGCCAAGCCGGTCCAGTACGTGAAGATTTGCAGTCTGTATGGCGCGGGATTCTATTACATCCCGGGCACCGATACCTGCCTCAAGCTCGGCGGCTACGTGCGCGTTCAGTTCGAAACCGGTGCGGCCGACGGCGGCATTCCTGACATCGCCGGCGGTAACCAGGGCAACCAGACGCGGTTCTCCTACGGTTACGGCTATACCGCTCGCGGCCACTTCACGGCCGATGCGCGTTCGCAGACCGAATACGGCACGCTGCGTTCGTACTTCACGCTCGCGATGCAGAACAGAGACATCAGAAACCCGTCAAACGCTGCAGTTGCTACGGCGGTCACTTCAGGCCCCGCCTCGATCGGCGACGTCGCCAACATGGAGCGCGCGTTCATCCAGTTCGCGGGCTTCACGGTCGGCACCATCGAGTCGATGTACGACTTCCTGAGCTGGGCGCCGTATAACTACAGCAATGCGCGTAGCGGCTCCAACACCGGTGCCGGTGGCATCGTTGCGTTCGCCTATACCGCGCAGTTCGGCAACGGCCTGTCGGCCACCCTCTCGGTCGAAGACAACGTTTACCGTCGTACGTCTCTGATCAATACCGGTAACGCCGCCTTCGCAGCGACTACCTTCGCTACGGCGCCGACCAACAACTACGGCGGTCCGGGAAACCCGGATCTCGTCGGCAACTTGCGTGTCGACCAGACCTGGGGCTCTGCCCAGATCATGGGCGCTGCGCATGAAATCAGGGCCGGCTATAACAGCGCCGCTGGTGCTGGTAACGGCTTCCCTGGCTCCGAATGGGGCTTGGCAGCAGGCGTCGGGTTGCGGATCAACGTTCCGCAGGCCGGAGCAGGCTCGCACTTCGCGATCCAGGCCAACTGGTCGAAGGGCGCCACTGGTTACGTCTCGCAGGCTGGCAACATGTTCCGCCAGAATGCCGCGGTTGACGCTGGCTACGGCTATGTCAGCGATGGCGTGTATACCGGCGCCAGTACCACGACCGGTATCGAGAAGACCGCAGCGTGGGGCGTTCTTGGTGTATACGAGCAAGTCTGGTCGCCCAAGTTGAGGACCTCAATCTATGGCGGCTACACTGAGATCAACTACAACGACACCGCCAATACCGCGCTCTGCTCGATGATCGCTACGGCTGTCATTCCGACCGCGCAGTGCGACAACGACTGGAGCTTCTGGCAGGCCGGCTCACGCACCGCGTGGTATCCGGTACAGAACCTGGAGATCGGTCTTGACGTGCTCTATACCAAGCTGAACACCGCTTCGGCGGGCACGGGCGGCACCGGCATCTCCGGCGTTGCCATCAATCAGCTGACGACGACTCGCGCCGACCAGGACGTCTGGACCGTGATGATGCGTTGGCAGCGTAGCTTCTGGCCCTGATCGGTTGATCAGCGTCTGACGCAAAAGGCCCCCGGCGGGAAACTGCCGGGGGTTTTTCTTTAGAGCATGATCCCGAAAAGT
>CAMAWF010000035.1 GCA_945861895.1 Rhizobium sp. Q54 | reverse complement strand
CGGGAATGATGACGCGGATCGGCGGCTTTTGACTGAGCATGGTGCGCACCTGCACCGGCGAGGTGTGCGTGCGCAACAGCATGCGAGAGCCGTCCGGCTTGGGCGGAAAATAAAACGTGTCGTGCATTTCCCGTGCCGGATGGCCTTCGGGAAAATTCAGCCTGGTGAAATTGTAGTCGTCGGTTTCGATGTCCGGCCCTTCGGCGACCGCGAAGCCCATATTGGCGAAGATCGCCATGAGCTCGTCGATCACCTGGCTGATCGGATGCACGCGGCCGCTCTCGGCCGGCGCTTCGCGCACCGGCAGCGTGACGTCCACGCTCTCCGTGTTGAGCCGCGCGTCGAGTGCCGCGCCCTTGAGCGTGTCGCGGCGCGTATTGATCGCCGCGGTGACGGCGTCCTTGAGCCCGTTGATCGCCGGGCCTTTGACCTTGCGTTCGTCCGGCGTCATGGCGCCGAGCGTTTTCAGCAGCGCCGAGACCGATCCGTTTTTGCCGAGGGCTGCCACGCGCACCGCTTCCAGCGCCGCCTCGTCCTTGGACGCGGCGACGGCGCCGAGCAGTTCTTTTTCCAGTTGCGCGATGTCGGACATGGTGACCCCGGTCTTCACCTCCCCCTCCAGGGGAGGGTAAAGCAGAATCAAGCCGGCAGCGCCGCCTTGGCCTTTTCTACAATGGCCTGGAACGTCGCCGGCTCGCGGATGGCGAGATCGGACAGCACTTTGCGGTCGACCTGCACCCCGGCTTTGTCGAGGCCGTTGATGAACCGGCTGTAGTTCAATCCGAACGGGCGCACGGCGGCATTGAGGCGCTGAATCCAGAGCGCGCGGAAAGTGCGCTTGCGCCGCTTGCGGTCGCGGAAGGCGTATTGATTGGCCTTCTCGACCGCCTGCTTGGCGATGCGGATGGTGTTCTTGCGCCTGCCATAATAGCCCTTGGCGGCCTTGAGAACTTTCTTGTGCTTGGCGTGCCCAGTGACGCCGCGTTTGACGCGGGACATGACCGATCTCCTTGTTTATTTCGTCGTGCGCATGAATGCGGACGGCCGCGCTTGGCGGCGCGTGGCGATCAGCCGTTGGGGAGCCAATATTTCTTCACCGTGTCGCCGTCGGTCTTGAACAGCACCTTGGTGCCGCGATGGTCGCGGATCTGGCTGGTGCTGCGCTTGATCATGCCGTGGCGCTTGCCGGACTGCTGGTATTTTACTTTGCCGGACGCGGTGATTTTGAAGCGCTTTTTAGCGCCGGATTTAGTCTTCAATTTGGGCATTTGGCTCTCCTGATCCGGCCGCGGCGCGCGGGAAAGACCCGGTCCGCCGGAAGATGTGCTCTTAATGAGCGTTGCTCGGTTTGAGCTGTTTTCGCCGCCACGGCAGCCCTTTAGCCGGTCGGCGAGACGGCGGCGTTATGGCAGAGGCGCCTCGAAATGGCAACCGCGGGCGGGGGTCCGGCCATAGAACTGGCATATTCGGGAGCGCGGATGATTTCCGGCAGGAACTGTGTTTATTCGTACAGGTTGGCTCTGCACCGGCCGCGATGCTGCAAAGGGGATCATTCGCCATGACGCGCGCAATTCTACTGGCCGGGCTTTTGTTTGGATCGGCGGTGACGATGATTTCGGACCGGGCAAAAGCTGCGAGTTACGACGGTCCGTGGAGTGTTCTGGTCATCACCGAATCCGGCGCCTGCGATCGCGGCTACCGATATCTGGTGCTGATCGCCAAAGGCCATATCGCCTATCACGGCGAAGCGGATGTCCAGGTTTCCGGAACGGTTGCCGCCAATGGCGCGGTGAAGGTCAGCCTCGGCCGCGGTACCCAGAGCGCCCAAGGGATCGGCAAATTGAGCGGCAGATCCGGCGCCGGTACATGGCGCGGCCGCGGCATGAGCGGCGAGTGCCGCGGACGCTGGGAAGCCGAGCCGCGTTGAAACGCAAGCGCCCGCGGCGATCGCCGCGGGCGAAAATTTCGTGAACTCCTGCGAATGTCTAGCGCGGCGCCAGCACCATAATCATCTGCCGGCCTTCGAAGCGGGGTTCCGATTCGACCTTGGCGATCGGACCGGTGTCTTCCTTCACCCGTTCGAGCAATCTTACGCCAAGTTCCTGGTGCGCCATCTCGCGGCCGCGAAAACGTAATGTCACCTTGACCTTGTCGCCTTCCTCGAAGAAACGCTCCATCGAACGCATCTTCACCTGGTAATCGTGATCGTCGATCATCGGCCGGAGCTTGATCTCCTTGATCTCGACGACTTTTTGTTTTTTGCGGGCTTCGGCCGCTTTCTTCTGCGCCTGGTATTTGTACTTACCGACATCCAGGATTTTGCAGACCGGCGGCGTGGTGTTGGGGGAAATTTCTACGAGGTCGAGGCCCGCAGCCAGCGCCATGTCCAGGGCGGCTTGAATTTCGACAACGCCGTGGTTGGCGCCATCCTGATCGATCAGCTGTACCTCGCGGGCACGGATCTCCTCGTTGATACGCGGGCCGTCCTTCTGGACGGGCAGCGTGGCCTTCATCGGACGACGAATGGTCTTGTGCTCCTTTGCCGTTGCGCCAGTCCTTTTGCGGCCGGCGCCTTGTCCGCGCGGCCGCTACTCGGACGGCTCAGAATCGGGAGAAACCGCGCATAAGTCAACGTCAATGCGGCCTGCGGTTTCCACAAAGCTGCACCCCGGAGCGGGCAAATTATTCAAATTGCTTTGATTTTCTGAAAGGAATCCGTCCGGCGTCAGGCACTTTTATCGCGCCGCGTCACCCGGGCATAGAGCGCGAGCGTCTGCTCGGCGATGGCCGGGGCGTTGAAATGACCGAATACCCAGTCGCGCCCGCGCGCGCCGATGGCGCGGCGTGCCGGCTCGGGCATCGAGAACAGCCGCAGCAGAGCCGCCGCCAAGGCCGCGTCGTCGTCGGCAGCAAAGCGCAAACCGGTCATACGGTCTTCCGGCACCGTCGGCGGCGCCAAAACCACTTCCGGCCCGGCGCCCAAATCAGCGACCACCACCGGGCATGCCATCGCCTGCGCTTCCAGGATCGCGCGCTGCATGCCTTCGGGCTGCTTTGCGGCCGATATCGCGACCGCGGCGGCGGCATAGGCGGCGGGCAGATCGATCGGCGGATTGCCGCTCGTCATGCGGATCACGTCCACGGTGTCGGTCGCCAGCACGAGATCCCACAACTCACCGGTATAATGCGAGCGGCCGTGGTCCTCGCCGACGAAGACGCAGAGGAAATCCTTCAGCCCCATTTCCTTCAGGCGGGCCACGGCGCGCACCACGACGTGATGACTCTTGCGGCGCAGAATGCGCCCGACCACGAGAATGACTTTGGTGTCGTGCTTGACGCCCCAACTGCGTTGCACCGCTTCGACGCGCTCGCGCGAAACCGCGGCCGGATCGAACCGTTCGAAGTCGATGCTTCCGGGCAGCACGCTGATGCGGTCCCACGGCGTGGCGTAGCGATCGTTGATCAATTCGGCGATCTGCTCGCTCGCTGCGATCACATGATCGCCGCGCACCATGATGCTGTTGTAGAGCCGCTTGAAAAAATTCTGCTCGCGAAAACCCTTGTACCAGCTGGTGAGGAACGGCACGCCGGTGAACCGGGTTGCGAGATAGCCGCTCCATGCCGGCGCGCGGCCATGGGCATGCAACACGTCGCAGCCGCGCGCACGCACCAGCCGGGCGAGCACGGCGGCGTTGCGCAATATCACGATCGGATTTGTGCTCGCCATGTCGAGCGCGATGAATTCGGCGCCGGCCGCGGTGACGTCCGCCACCAGACGGCCGCCGCACGAAACCACGATCGGCTTGTGTCCCGCCTGCGCGAGGATGCGTACCAGTTCAAACGCGCCGGCATCGGCCGCGCCGACATCGAGCGTCGGGACGGCGATGAGAACCGTGAGCGGAGCAAGCTGGACGACGCGCGCGGCCGGCGCAGGATAACGTTCGGTGTCAGGCCGCAAGCGGCGCGCAAGCGAAGTCGGCATCACTACGAACCTCTTGTACAGCGCAGCCGGCAGCACACCGGCAACCGTCAATTCCGCGATTTTAGCGCGGTCTTTCGGGCCAAATATTGGCCACGTACTGGCATCGTTAATTCGAGTCTATTGCAACGTTCAGGCGTCGCGCGCCAAGAGCGACGTATAGACCCCGCGAATGGCCTGAGCAACGCTGCGCGGGGAAAACATGAATTCGGCGAATTGCCGGGCACGGGCGCCGAGAGCCTGATAGGCGGCCGTGTCAAGCGCAAGCGCAGCCGTCATGGCGCGCGCCAATTCGCCTGCATTGCCCGGCCGGACCACCCAGCCGGTGCGCAATTCCTCCGGCATGCGCGGCGGCGCGAGCACGTTCTCCGGCAGCACGCCGACGGCATTGGTGATGACCGGACGCCCCATCGCTTGCGCCTCGGCGGCGGCGCGTCCGATCAGCGGCGGTTTGAGCGCCGGCAATACCACGATATCGGCGGCCGCGAGGGCGGCAGGCATGTCGGGGCAATGGCCGATCAGGCGGAACAGGGTATCGATGCCGTGCATGTGCGCGCGGCGGCGGATCGCGTTGGTGTAGCGCGGATCGCTGCGATCGTCGCCGGCGAGCACGAAGACGAGATTGCGGTCGCCGCCGCCAACCATCAGCCGCGCCGCGTCCACCAGCGTCAGCTGTCCGTTCCACGGCGCAAGCCGGCCCGGCGACAACACCACGCGCGCGTTTGGCGGGATTCCCCAGGCGCGGCGCATCGCACCGATCCGCTCGACATCCATCGCGGCCGGACTGAACACCGCGGTATCGACGCTGCGCGGAATGACGGTGATGCGGTCGGGTGGAATTTTGTAGCGCTCGATCATCGCCTGCGACACGAATGCCGATGGCGCGATCACGCGGTCGCCGCGCGCTAGCGAGCCGCGGTAGATATTGCGCAACCAGGAATCCGCCGCGAGCCGGTCGGGGAAAGACGTCACCAGCCAGACCGGCAGGCGCTCGGTGGCGGCAATCGCACTCCAGGCCGCCCCCGCGCTGTGGACATGCACAATGTCGATCCGCTCGGCCGGCACATAGTCTTCCAGAAAGCGCGCGTTGCGCCGGAGCTTCACGGGATTGACGGTGTCGTTCTTCATGGCCAGGAATTCGCCGCCGAAGGCGCGCAGCTCGCCGACCAGCGGCCCGCCTTCGCCGGCGACGATGGCGCGGGCGCCGGATTGCAACAGCGCCAGCGCGATATCGACCGCGGTATGACCGGTCGCATCGTGGCGCAGCGCGGGAACGATCTGCAGGATGGTGGCGCCGGCAAGCGTGCGCGGCGCGGCCCGTGAGGCGCTGGGGTTCATGGTTGCGATCTACCCCTTGCCTTCGGAGGCGATATGCGGCGAAACAATTCAAGCAAGTGGATCACGACGAGAATGAAGCTCCCGTACGAGGCGCGAGTATGCGCGAGTCGCCCATGAACGAATCCTGCCTGAATTCGCTCACGATAGGAACCGGCCCGCAGGTACGATCCATCGCCGTGCGCAGGCGCGAGGGCACGGGCCCCGGCCTGTTCTGGCTCGGCGGGTTCAAATCCGATATGCAAGGCACCAAGGCCGAGGCGCTCGACCGCTTCGCCGCCGCGCACGGCCGCGGCTGCACGCGCTTCGATTATTCCGGCCATGGCGAATCGAGCGGCGCCTTCACCGACGGCACGATCGGCCGCTGGCTTGAGGAAAGCGTAGAGGTCTTCGCGCAAATCTGCCATGGCCCGCAAATCGTCATCGGCTCTTCCATGGGGGGCTGGCTGGCGCTGTTGCTGGCGCGCGCGCTGATAAAGCGCAACAGCGCGGCATCGATTGCCGGCATGGTGCTGATCGCGCCGGCGGTCGACTTCACCGAGGAATTGATGTGGAAGAAATTTTCACCCGAGATCAAGCGCGAGATCGAGCAAAAAGGCGCGTGGTCACGGCCCTCGGAGTATTCCGCCGAGCCCTATGTGGTCACGCGCAAGCTGATCGAGGAGGGGCGCGAGCATCTCCTGCTCGGCGGGCTGATCGAGACCGGCTGCCCGGTGCGCATCCTGCAAGGCGTGCAGGACCCGGATGTGCCGTGGCAGCATGCGGTCGAACTGGTGTCGCGCTTTGCGCGCGACGACGTGGTGTTGACGCTGGTCAAGGACGGCGACCATCGGCTTTCGCGGCCGGAGGACATCGAGCGGATGATCGCGGCGGTGGCGGAGTTTTAGTGCCTTAGCCGGCGAGGGCCGCGGCCCATTCTTCCTGCACATCCGGCTCACGTTCGCTCCGCCGGTCCGCCAAGGCGGCGAATTGCGAGCGCGGCAGAAGGCGCGAGAGCGCCCACACCGCGGCGCCGCGCACCAGCGGCGAGGCATCGCCGAGCAGCCGTTCGGCCTGCGGCGCGAGCGATGTGTCGTTGGAATTGCCGATCGCGATCAGCACATTACGCACGAAACGATCGCGGCCGCTGCGCTTCACCGATGTTTTGGCGAACAGCGCGCGGAATTGCGCGTCGTCGAGCAGCGCCAATTCGGCCAGTTTCGGCGCACGCAATGTTTCGCGCGCCGCAAGTTTCGCCTCGCGGCCAGCCTGCGCGAATTTGTTCCACGGACAAACGGCAAGGCAATCGTCGCAGCCGTAAATGCGGTTGCCCATCAGCGGCCGTAGCTCGCGCGGGATCGGCCCCTTGTGCTCAATGGTCAAATAGGAAATGCAGCGCCGCGCGTCGAGCTGGAACGGGGCCGGAAATGCCGCGGTCGGGCAAATGTCGAGACAGGCCTGGCACGAACCGCAGCTTTCCGGTTCGGCGTTGTCCGCCGGCAGTTCGAGCGTGGTGAAAATCGAGCCGAGAAACAGCCACGACCCGAATTGCCGCGACACCAGATTGGTATGCTTGCCCTGCCAGCCGAGACCGGCCGCGGCGGCGAGCGGCTTCTCCATCACCGCGGCGGTATCGACGAACACTTTGACGTCGCCGCCGCCCGTCGCCACCAGCCAGCGTGCGACGTCCTTGAGCCGCGACTTGATGAGGTCGTGGTAGTCGTCGCCTTTGGCATAGGTCGAAATCGCCGCGCGGTCGCGCTGCCCCAAAATCGCCAGCGGATCGTTGTCCGGACCGTAATTCATCCCGAGCATGACGACCGAGCGCACCTCCGGCCACAGCGCGCGCGGATTGCCGCGCCGTTCGGCTGTGGTCTCCATCCAGTCCATGTCGCCATGCGCGCCGTCGGCGAGAAAATTGTCCAGCCGCGCCTTCGCCTCCGGCACCGCATCCGGCCGCGCGATGCCGAACACATCGAAGCCGTGTGTGCGCGCGGTTTGTGCGAGCGCAGCCTTGAGTTTGGCCGGATCGTCTAGAAGTCGAGATCGGCGTAAGTTTTCGACGGCGGCAGGCCCGCCAGTGCGTCCGCCAGGATCGGACGGAACGAGGGCCGCGACTTTACCCGCGCGTACCAGTTCTTCGCCGCCTCGTCTTCGTTCCACGGCACATCGCCCAGATAGTCGGCTGCGGACAAATGCGCCGCCGCGGCCAAATCAGCGTAGCTCATCCGGTCGCCGGCAAGCCAATCGCGCGTGCTCACCAGCCAGCCGATATAAGCCAGATGATAGCGGATATTGTGGCGCGCAGCGCGCATGGCGTCGGTATTGGGCGGCCCGCCGCCCTGGTCAAGCCGCCTGTGTCGCTTGAACACGCGCTCATCGACCAGCGGGCCGCTCACCTCGTCATGGAATTTGTCGTTGAACCAGCTTGCCAGCCGGCGCACCTCCACGCGCGGGCCGACCCCGGTCGGCAACAGGCGGCCCTCGCCGCGTTCGGCGCCGCGGGTCTCGTCGAGATATTCGGCAATGATCGTGGCGCCCGGGATTGGCGGTTGGCCATCCTCCACCATGACTGGCGTCGTTCCGGCCGGATTGAGCAGGAGAAAGTCCTCGCGCCGTTCCCAGAATTTTTCCTCCACCAGCCGCGCGTTAAGTCCGTATTCGCCGAGCGCAAGGCGCACGAAGCGCGAATGTGGGCAGAGCGGGTGATGGAACAGCGTCAGCATGGGTGGCCGAACACGCGCGGCAAGCCGTCCAGCTTGCCGCAAAGATTATGGCGGCGGGAATCGATCCGGCCCACTATGCGAGAGCCGCAGGCGCGGAGCAACCTGTTGACCGCCCGCCTTTTTCGTTGCTCCGTCCGTGCGGGCGCGCCAAAAACGCTTGGCCATATGCAGTTCCTTCCGTCCGTAGACCGGTAGCCCCGGAGTTGTCCCATGAATCTCGATGCGATCAAGAACAGCATTGCCGGCATTGTCTCGACGTATCTCGATCTGTTCAAGGCGGCGATACTTGGTGTCGTCGAGGGTCTGACCGAGTTTATTCCGGTCTCCTCCACCGGGCATCTGTTGCTGATGGAGCATTTCCTCGGCTTCGGCGACGACGATTTCGGCAAGTCCTTCGCCATCCTGATCCAGCTCGGCGCCATCCTCGCGCTGCTGTCGATCTATTTCGGCCGGTTGCTGACACTGGCGCTGCGCATGTTCGCCGATTGGGCGGCGGCGCGATTCGTCATCGGCGTATTGCTGGCATTTTTACCCGCCGCGGCGATCGGCTTCCTCGCGCATGGCTTCATCAAGGAGCGGCTGTTCGACGTGCGCGTCGTCTGCGTCATGTTCATCGTCGGCGGCTTTATTCTGCTCTGGGTCGATCGTAAGAATTTGCAGCCGCGCTATCACGACGCCATGGAATTTACGCTGCCAATGTATCTCGGCATCGGCTTCATTCAATGCATTGCGATGATTCCCGGCGTATCGCGCTCAGGCGCGACCATCGTCGGGGCGATGCTGTTCGGCGCCGACCGGCGCTCGGCCGCCGAGTTCTCGTTCTGGCTCGCGATGCCGACCATGATCGGCGCCTTCGCCTATGAACTTTACAAAAGCGGAGCGGATTTCACCGGCGGCAACAAGCTTGTGATCGCGGTCGGATTCGTCACCTCGTTCATCTGCGGCTGGATCGTGGTGAAGACGTTTTTGACTTACGTGCAGCGCCACTCTTTCGCGTTGTTCGCGTGGTGGCGCATCCTGGTCGGCACGGTGGGATTATTTACGCTTTTTCTGAGCCGTTGATTTCATTTCGTAAAGAATATCGCGGCTCACTTAGCGCACATCGCGACGCTGGCCTGGCGTGGTGCAGTTGCGCTTTAGGTCGCGCGGCTGCGAAACTGGCCGGTCTTGCGGAAACGCCAGAGATAAGACGGAACGATGGCTGCAATTGTCGTCGGCGCAATGCCCAGCCCGGCGAGCGTGCGGCCCTCGCGATTGGCGGCGTCCGTGACGACGTTGTCGGTGCGCAGCAGATCGACCTGATCGGGCGTGAGCGGCGGCTTCGGCAAAAATTGCAGAAATGTAGCCATCAGCTTGGCAATCGGGAACGGCAGCGGCAGCAGTAGCCGGCGCCGCTCGATTGTTGCGAGCACGTATTCCATCAGCTGCCTGAAACTGCGCACGTCCGGTCCGCCAAGTTCATAGACCGTGCTCGCCTGCGCCGTGCCGTCCACTGCCGCGGTAATTGCCGCGGCGACATCGCCCACGAACACCGGCTGAAACCGCGTTTCGCCGCCGCCGATCAGCGGCAGCGCCGGCGCGAAGCGCGCCAGCGATGCAAAGCGATTGAAGAAGTCGTCTTCCGGACCGAACACGATCGAGGGCCGCATGATGATCGTCGCCGGTTGCGCCGCGCGCACCAGCTTTTCACCCGCCGCCTTCGAGCGCGCGTAGAGCGCGGTGGAATTTTCGTCGGCGCCGATGGCTGAAACATGGATCACGCGCGCGCCGTGCGCGGCCGCGGCGAGCGCCACCTGCTCGGCGCCGAACGTCTGCACCGTGTCGAAGCGCTGGCGTCCGCGCTCGAACAGGATGCCGACCAGATTGATGACGATCTGGGAATCGCGCGCTGCCGTCTCGAGCGAGCGCGGGAACCGCAGATTGGCCTGCACCGCATGGATCTGGCCGACGTGCCCGAGCGGCTGCAAATGGCCGGCGAGATCGGGCCGCCGCACGGCCACACGAATACGGTAGCCGCGCTTGGCCAATGCGCGCACCACATGGCGGCCGAGGAATCCGGAGCCACCGAAAACCGTGACCAAGGTGTCGAAATTGGATCGTGTGTTCATGCTGGTTCGGGAGCCGGCGGGGGAAACTGGCGCCGGGGCAGTACAGGATCGCCCCTATGCTGTATAGGGGCGCGGTTCCGCATTTGACAAGGTGGAACGGCCTCCGTACCTATCCGCCGCAAGCCCAGGTGGCGGAATTGGTAGACGCACTAGTTTCAGGTACTAGCGGCGAAAGTCGTGGAGGTTCGAGTCCTCTCCTGGGCACCAGTGTCCCGATCCTTGGAACCGCATGACCATCCGACTGCATCGCGGCGATCTTCCGGACCTCTCGCATTATAGAGGCGCCGTGGCGATCGACACCGAGGCCATGGGGCTCGACCCCAATCGCGACCGGCTGTGCGTAGTCCAGCTTTCGCCCGGGGATGGCTCCGCCGACGTGGTGCGGATTCCGGCGGGCAAGATCGCCGCGCCGAATATCAAACGGCTGCTTGCCGACAAGTCAGTTTTGAAAATCTTTCACTTCGCCCGTTTCGATCTCGGCATGCTGTTCAAGGCCTTCGGCGTGATGGCGGAGCCGGTTTATTGCACCAAGATCGCCTCCCGGATCGCCCGCACCTATACCGACAAGCACGGGCTCAAGGACCTCAGCCGTGAAATTCTCGGCGTCGATATCTCAAAGCAGCAGCAATCGTCCGATTGGGGCGCCGACGAATTGTCGGACGCGCAGGTGTCCTATGCCGCGTCCGACGTGCAACATCTGCATGCGCTGAAGGAAAAGCTCGACGCCATGCTGGTGCGCGAGGACCGCGCCGAACTGGCGGCGGCCTGTTTCCGCTTTCTGCCCGAGCGGGTGCGGCTCGATCTGGCCGGCTGGGGCGCCGAGGATATCTTCGCCCATTCGTGATAAGCGTTTACGATCACGGGTAATTCTTGCGGTTTTGGCCGTTTTCGGTGGTCTTGGGGGCGCATATCTGCCGTCTCTGGGCCATATTCGCGCGGCATAGAGGCGTTGCGGGGGGGGGTAGAATGATTCCCATCACACGCAATCGCTTGAGTCGGACACCAGCTTGCGCATGAGCCAACTTGGCGTAGCACCGATCGACCCGCGCGGTACCCGGACCTATTGGACCATGGGCCGCGGCGACGCCGAACGTGCGTTCCGCACAGCCGTTCGCCACAGCATGCTAGTGCGCGTGCTGCGGGTCGCTATTCCGATTGGCGTGGTGCTGCTGTTTGCCGCGGTCATACTGGCGACCTGGCTAAACCCGCTGCGCATGATTTCCAAGCTGCCGGTCAACATGAGCGATCTGGTGGTCTCCGGAACCCGGATCACCATGGAGCAACCGCGGCTTTCCGGTTACACGCGCGACTCGCGCGCTTATGAATTAACCGCTCGCGCCGCCGCTCAAGACATCGCCAAGCCGGATATGGTGGAACTGAAAAAAATCGAAGCCAAGGTCGAGATGCAAAACAAGGGCTTGATGGAAATGTCGGCGGACAACGGTCTCTACAATGCCAAGCAGGAGACGCTCACCCTCGGCGACAACATCGTGCTCAAGTCCTCCACCGGCTATCAGGGCTGGTTGAGCGAGGCGGTGGTGGATATTCGTAAAGGCAATATCGTGTCCGAGCATCCGGTCGAGGTGCAAATGCTCAACGGCACACTCAACGCCAACCGGATCGAGGTCATCGATGCGGGCGATCTGGTGCGCTTCGATGGCGGCGTCATGATGGTGCTGATGCTCAATCAAGATAAGCCGGCCGATGCCAAAGTAACCGATGCCAAGACGCCGGCCGCCAAAGCACCCGGCACCACGGCGCCTGCCGCCAAACCGGGTGCAAGACGATGACCCGGTACGGGCCTTCCCGCCGTTATTTGCTTGTGCTTGCCACAGCCGCTGCGGTGCTGGCGCCCTCTATGGCGATGCCGCAGGCCATGCAGGGCCCGCCGAACGCGTTGCAAGGATTTTCGCAGAACCGCGGTCAGCCGGTGCACATAGAGTCGGCAACGCTGGAGGTTCGCGACAAGGACAAGATGGCCACGTTCAGCGGCAATGTCCGCGTCAAGCAAGGCGACACCGGCTTGCGCTGCAAGTCGCTGCTGGTGTTTTACGAGCAGGAAGATGGCGACAAAACCGGCGGTAATACCGGCATGACGGCCGCAAGTCCGGGGCCGGGCGGCCAACAGCAGATCAAGCGGCTGGAGGCCAAAGGCGGCGTGGTTGTGACGCAGAAGGATCAGACCGTCACCGGCGAGACCGGGCTGTTCGACATGAAGGCAAATACTGTCACCATCGTCGGTAATGTGGTGATGACGCAGGGACAGAATGTGTTGCGCGGCGAGCGGCTGGTCGTCGATCTGACCACCGGCACCTCGCGGGTCGAATCGGGCAAAGCCGGCCAAGGCGGCCGCGTCCAAGGCCTGTTTCATTCCGGCGGCGGAACCCCCAATAAGCCCGGAAGCGGCGCCGACAAGGCAACACCGCAAAACGATATCTTTCCCCGGCCACCCACGCGGCTCAATTGACGCCAGGCCGGGCTATCGGCCGGGGTCAGGTTTTCGGCGACCGGCAAAGCTTGCGGGAATCAGTTAGAGTCCCGGCAGCCGGCGCTAGCACGGGCCGGGCCGCAGCAGTCCTCCCGAGGCAGGCTTGAACATCCTTTCATTGTTTCGACGCCGGCGTCCTACAGCACGCAGACGGATGCCTGCCGAAGGCTGGCAGCAGGAGGCCGCGTATGCGCCGGCGCAATCGGCGCGCGACCCCAATACGATCGCCCAGCACATTGCCGCCCGGCCGCGCCGCGACGACGGCGGCCGCCACAGCGCAAAGCATGGCTATCTTGCGGCGCATGGCGTGGAAAAGAGTTTCGGCGGACGCAAGGTGGTCAAAGGTGCAACGCTTTATGTGCGCCGGGGCGAGGCGGTCGGCTTGCTCGGCCCCAACGGCGCCGGCAAGACCACCGTGTTCTACATGATTACCGGTCTGATCAAGGCCGACCGCGGCCGCATCGAGCTTGACGGCTACGACGTCACCGGCCTGCCGATGTATCAGCGCGCGCGGCTCGGCATCGGCTATCTGCCGCAGGAGGCCTCGATCTTCCGCGGCCTCAATGTCGAGGACAATATCCGCTCGGTGCTCGAAGTCGTGGAACCCGACCCGCGCCGGCGGGAAGCCGACCTCAATGCGCTGCTTGAGGAGTTCAACATCTCGCGCCTGCGCAAGACGCCCTCGATCGCGCTTTCCGGCGGCGAGCGCCGCCGCGTCGAGATCGCCCGCGCACTGGCAACGCGGCCGAGTTACATGCTGCTCGACGAGCCGTTTGCCGGCATCGACCCGATCGCGGTGGGCGACATCCAGGCGCTGGTGCGGCACCTGACCAACCGCGGCATCGGCGTGCTCATCACCGACCACAATGTGCGTGAGACGCTGGGCTTAACCGACCGCGCCTACATCATCTATTCCGGCGAGGTGCTGATGGAGGGCCGCGCCGACGACATCGTCAATAACCCGGACGTTCGCCGGCTCTATCTGGGCGAGGAATTCCGGCTTTAGGCCGGCCGGCGAAAACTAATATTTGCCATAGCGGCGAACTGGTATACCAACAAGCAAGAATCGGACCAGTTTGCGAAAGCTAGCAATGGCGCTGACCCAAAGACTTGAGTTCCGGCAGAGCCAGGCGCTCGTGATGACGCCGCAGCTGATGCAGGCCATCAAGCTGCTGCAGCTATCGAGCATCGACCTCGCCGCCTACGTCGAAAACGAGCTCGAACGTAATCCGCTGCTCGAACGCGCCGGCGATAACGAGCAAGCCACTCCCGATTCGCCGGGCGAGAGTGAGGGCGAGGCCGCCGCCGAGGGGGAAGCCGCCGCCGAATCGATCGGCGAGGAGATGGAAGCCGGCCGCGCGTCGCTCGAAGACGGGCTCGGCAACGGCATCGAAAACGTCTTTCCCGACGACGCAGCAGCGAAGGGTGCCGGAACAGGGGCAGATGCGCCGGCGCTGGCGGGCTATTCCGAATGGTCAGGCACGGGTTCCGGCGGCAGCGCCGAGGGCGAGTACAATCTGGAAGCCTTTGTTTCCGCCGAGACGACGCTGTCGGATCATCTCGCCGCGCAGTTGGCGCTCGCCATTTCCGATCCGGTGCGGCGCATGATCGGGCAATACCTCGTCGATCTCGTCGATGAGGCGGGCTATCTCACCGGCGAACTCGATGCGGTTGCCGACAAGCTCGGCGCACCGCGTTCCGAGATCGAGGCGGTGCTTTCAATCCTGCAGGGCTTCGATCCGCAGGGCGTGTGCGCGCGCAATTTGAACGAATGCCTCGCCATCCAGCTCAAGGAGCGCAACCGCTTCGATCCGGCCATGCAGATGCTGGTCGCGCATCTCGACCTGCTCGCCAAACGCGACATCGCGGCGTTGCGCAAATTGTGCGGCGTTAGCGAGGAGGATATCGCCGACATGGTGGCCGAGATCCGGCGGCTCAATCCCAAGCCAGGCCTCGCCTTCGGCTCGACATTGGTACAGCCAATCGTACCGGACGTTTTCGTGCGGTCGGGACCGGACGGCGGCTGGTTGGTGGAACTCAACTCCGACACGCTGCCGAAAATTTTGATCAATCAGCGCTACCATGCACAAATCTCAAAGACCGCGCGCAACGACAAGGACAAATCCTATTTCGCCGATTGCCTGCAGACCGCAACCTGGCTGGTGCGGGCGCTCGATCAGCGTGCCAAGACCATCCTGAAAGTATCCGGCGAAATCGTTCGCCAGCAGGACGCCTTCTTCGTCAACGGCGTCCAGCATCTGCGCCCGCTTAATCTCAAGACGATTGCGGATGCGATCAGTATGCACGAATCGACGGTCTCCCGGGTCACCGCCAATAAATACATGGCGACCAATCGCGGCATTTTCGAATTGAAATATTTTTTCACGTCCTCGATCGCGGCGGCCGACGGCGGCGAAGCCCATTCGGCCGAAGCTGTGCGTCACCGCATCAAGCAGATGATCGACGCCGAAACACCGGGCGACGTGCTGTCCGACGATAGCATCGTCGACAAGCTGCGCGAGGCGGGCATCGACATCGCGCGCCGTACCGTTGCCAAATATCGCGATGCCATGCGAATTCCCTCCTCGGTGCAGCGGCGGCGCGAAAAACAGGCGCAGACCGGCGCTAGTTCTTGATTGCACCGCGATCAGGCGCCGCATTGACGGCCGCCATATCAATTCCTAACTCAGGAGAGAGCCGGAACAGTGGAGGCAAGTCATGCCATTTCGCGTCTCAGGCAAGAATATCGATATCGGTGAAGCACTGCGCCAGCGGATCAACGACCGCGTGAGCGATGCGATCGATAAATATTTCGGCGGCGGATTTTCCGGGCATGCGACTGTCGGCAAGGAAGGTGAGGGATTCCGCACCGAATTTAGATTGCATCTCGATTCGGGTGTCACATTAGAAGCCGAAGGTGTCGCCGCCGACGCCTATTCCAGCGCCGATCTCGCCGCCGTTCACATCGAGAAGCGCTTACGCCGCTACAAACGGAAGCGGAAAGATCATCAAGCGGTGCGCGGGAAGCATTAATGTGACACGTGACGAATCCCCAATGCAGGGCCATTGACGAGACACGACCCGATCCCTATGGTCCGCCGCCTTTAGCGTCCCAACAGAACGCGGCGCTATTCATTCCCAATCCTTGATCACCGGACGGTTGCATGCCGCTCACCGACCTCGTTGCGCCGAACGCGATTGTTCCGGCGCTCAAGGTGAACAATAAAAAGCAGGCGATCCAGGATCTCGCCGCTCGCGCGGCGGTGCTTTCGGGTCAGAACGAGCGCGCGATTCTTGAAATCCTGCTGCAGCGGGAAAAGCTCGGTTCCACCGCGGTCGGCAGCGGCGTTGCCATTCCGCACGGCAAGCTGCCCAAGCTTGGCCGGCTGTTCGGACTGTTCGCCCGCCTCGAACGTCCAATCGATTTCGAGGCGCTCGACGGCCAGCCGGTCGATCTGCTTTTTCTGCTGCTGGCGCCGGAGGCGTCCGGCGCCGACCATCTCAAGGCGCTGGCGCGCGTGGCGCGGCTGCTGCGCGATCCGGAAGTTGCGCACAAACTGCGCGAATCGCGCGACGCCGATGCGCTCTATGCCGTTCTGGCGATGCCATCGGCCAGTGCGGCGTAGCAACCTCCGGCATCATCCGCGAATGCGGATGATTCATTAAACGCCAACGCTCAGTGCACGCTCACCGGTTCGAGTTCCTGGCTCCAGGCATTCGCCAGCGCTGCCTCGCGCGTATCGGTCAGCATGATCGGCGTGCCGTCGGCGGCATGCAGCACGAACAGCTTCATGCCCGGAGCGATTTGCGGCGCCTGCGGGAACAGCGTCGGCACGTCCTCGGAACGGATCGATTTGACATAGGCGATGCGTCCGTCGCCGAGCTGCGCCAGTGCTTCCGCGGTGATGGTGGGATGGATGGCTTGGTCGTTTGCTGTTTTGTTCATGGTCCATAACCCCTTTCTACTTTTCGCAGTCGTGCGCCGTTGCGAAACCGTCATTCCTGCTCGCTGATCGAGATCGTCTTCACCAGACGCTCGGACTCCGGCCGGGCGAGGTCGATCAGCAAAAGGCCGTTCTTGAGATCGGCTCCCAGCACCTCCATGCCTTCCGCCAGCACGAAAGTGCGCTGGAATTGACGCGCGGCGATGCCGCGGTGGAGATATTGCCGGGTCTTGTCGTCCTGCTGCCGCCCGCGGATCAGCAACTGGCTCTCCTCGACGGTGACGTCGAGTTGTTCGCGGGTAAAACCGGCCACCGCCAGAGTGATGCGCAGCCGCTCGGGATTTTGTCCCTCGCGTGCGAGCCGCTCGATGTTGTAGGGCGGATAGCCGTCGGCCGCCTTGGCGACGCGGTCGAGCGCTCGCTCGATTTCGTCGAAGCCCAAGAGGAACGGGCTGGATAGTGACGGAACTCGGGACATGAATCTCAAAGCCCTCGCTCGAAGCGACTTTGGCGGGCCCGTGACGGCGCCCGACCCGCCTAATATGGGCAGCCGGGGTTAAAGCTTCAAGAACACGGATTACCGCCGGCAAAACGGATATATTCGCGCCGGTTCTGAGCGCTTTTCCGGGGTAAAAATGCCGCCTGCGCACGCCGCGCCCATGCTGACCGTCCGCGCCATCTCGGCCACGCCGGTCGAAGTGCCGCTGACCTATGTGCTGGGCACCAGCCGGGGCACGGTCACCAAGGCGCCGCTGCTGCTGATCGATCTGGAAACCGAGGAAGGCGTCACCGGACACGCTTATGTGTTCTGCTATCTGCGCGATGCAATGCCCGCGATCGCCAGCATTCTGCGCGCGGTGGAAGAATCCAGCAAAGGCGAACGCGTCGCTCCGGTCGATCTGTGGAACAAATTATCCGCCCGCTTTGCGCTCATCGGCGTGCAGGGCATCGTGCGCATGGCGATGGCCGGCTTCGACGTCGCCTGCTGGGACGCGCTCGCGATCGCCGCGGGCATGCCGCTGGCAAATTTTCTAGGGAGCAAGCCGCGGCCGATCCCGGCTTACAACAGTTGCGGCCTTGGCTTGATGGACAAAATTGCGCTCGCCGACGAAGCGGAAAAACTGCTGGCCGGCGGTTTTCGCGCGCTCAAGCTGCGGCTTGGCTACCCGACGCTGGCGCAGGACATCGCGGCTGTTCAGGCCGTGCGCGGTCGAATTCCCCCCGGAACACTGTTGATGGTCGATTATAATCAGGCGCTTTCCGTGGCCGAGGCGCTGCATCGCGGCCGCGCGCTCGATGCCGAGGATATCTATTGGCTGGAGGAGCCGGTCCGCCACGACGACTATGCCGGCGCGGCCAAGCTCGCACGCGAACTTAAAGTTCCGATCCAGATCGGCGAGAATTTTTCCGAAGCGACTGCGATGGCCACGGCGCTCGAACACGGCGCCGCCGATTATGTAATGCCTGACCTTGAGCGCATCGGCGGCGTCACCGGTTGGCAGCGCGCCGCCGCGCTCGCCGCCGTTAACCGTGTCGAAATGTCGTCACATTTGTTTCCGGAAGTAAGCGCGCATCTGCTGGCCGCCACGCCGACGTGTCACTTTCTCGAATATGTCGACTGGGCCAATGCCTTTCTTGAAGAGCCGCTGTCAATCGCCGACGGTCATGCGGTGGTACCCACGCGTCCCGGAAACGGAATGCGATGGAACAAGGACGCCGTCGCGCGTCTTCGCGTTCGCTAAGCGATAAAAATTATCCGCATCGCGAATGTGTCGCCGCTGCGGCATGGTTAAATTAATCTTTCGTGTTTTACCTTGTTTGCTCAAAAACTTCTTAACTTCCGGGGAACCCGCGCACACGCCGATAAGATCATCCTTGCCTGAAAACAAAAATCAGTCGGCGATGGCGGGGGCGGCGTTTGAGCACGGACGTATTTGACCGAGATCATCCGGACCGGTTTGACTCTTCGGTCGAGCATAGGCTTTTCCAGATCGCAAAGCGGACGAGCGTCTGCCTGGCGATCTTTGCGCTGTTCCTGAGCGGGCTCGATGTGCTTGAAATCCGCTCGCGCGCCGATGCCGCAGGTTTCTGGCAATCGCAAATCAAGCCGCAGATCGGCGCGCTGCTGGCCTCGGCAGATTCGGAAATGCAACGCGTGGCATTTCTCGCGCAGGATGGCGCGGAAACCAATTCTGCATCCGTCGTCGTGGCGATTCCTGCAACCGAGCCGATTGCGATCGTCGAGCGCGCGCCAATTTCGAATTCCGCGCCGCCTCCGATTGCGCTTCCGGCGCCGACGCGGGGGATGACGGCTTCGCCCGCTCCGGTCGCGGTTCCTGCGCCCACTCCGGTCGCGGCTCGCGCGCCTGTTGCGCCGTCGATCGCCGCGCCGCGAACCGCTTCGATTCCCGAGCCGCCCGCGCAACCTGCGCCGAAGTCGGCCGCCCCAACAGTTCTCGCATCCTTGCCGGCATCGGCCCCGGCGCCTGAATTTATCTCGCTGCCGATGCTCTCCGAAGTGCCGCTTCCGAAGGCCGCGCCTGATCGCGACGACGAGCCCCGTGGGCCGACGCCGGCCGAGCGGCTTGGTCTCGATGCCGACCCCAAGGAACGCGCGAAGGCGGAAAAGTGTCTCGCCAATGCGGTTTATTTCGAATCGCGCAGCGAGCCGTTGCGCGGGCAGATCGCGGTTGCCCAGGTGGTGATGAACCGGGTGTTCTCGCCGTTCTATCCCAAGGATGTCTGCTCAGTCGTCTACCAGAACGCTCACCGCCGCCTCGCCTGCCAATTCACCTTTGCCTGCGACGGCAAGCGCAAAGTGATCAACGAGCGCGGCGCCTGGGCGCGCGCCAACCGCATCGCCAAGCAAACGCTCGACGGCAAGCTGTGGGTGACGGAAGTCGCCAAGTCGACGCACTATCACGCCGCCTATGTGCGGCCGAATTGGGTGCGCGAGATGCGAAAAAATTTCAAGACCGGATTGCACATGTTCTATCGGCCGTACAATTGGGGCGACGGTTCAAATGAGCCGGGTTGGGGCAACGTGACCAAGACAGCCGCGAAGTCGGCGAAAGTTAACTAAACCGTCAACGCGTAAAACGGTTCCGTTGGGCAACATTCCTACGCGGTTGATCGTCACAATTCATAAGTTCACTTCCGCCGGGAGGCAGTGCCGCCTCAATTCACCTTGCCTGTCTTTCCGAGGAGGGACATTCTGACGTCCGCAAGGTTGATACGGCGACAGGAGCGCTGGCCGTGAGCGTCGAATTCCTGGTCACTTCGTTCATCGTCATCGTTTCGCCCGGCACCGGCGTTCTCTACACGCTGGCGGCGGGCCTCTCGCGCGGATCCCGCGCAAGCGTCGTCGCCGCGTTCGGATGCACGATCGGCATTGTTCCGCACATGGCAGCCGCGATCATGGGACTGGCGGCGCTCCTGCACACCAGCGCGCTCGCCTTCCAGACCTTCAAATATCTGGGCGTCGCGTATCTTCTGTATATGGCATGGAACACGCTGCACGAGCGCGGCGCCTTGCGGGTAGAGAAGGAGGTCGGTGCCCGTTCGGCCATTCAGGTGACCGTGACGGGCATATTGATCAACATCCTCAATCCGAAGCTGTCGATTTTCTTTCTGGCATTCCTGCCGCAGTTCGTGAGCGCGGGCGAGTTGAATCCGCTTTCGCACATGCTTGCGTTGAGCGCCGTGTTCATGCTGATGACCTTCGTGATCTTCGTCGGCTACGGGCTGTTCGCCGCTTCGATTCGCGACCACGTGATCTCGCGTCCGCGGGTATTGACGTGGATGCGCCGGACCTTCGCCAGCGCGTTTGCCGCGCTCGGCGCCAAGCTGGCGTTTGCCGAGCGTTGAAGCATTCTGCGCCGAAAACGATGAAGCCGCCTTTCGGCGGCTTCATGCATTTAGCCTAAGGGAAGATTTGGTGGAGCCAGGCGGGATCGAACCGCCGACCTCTTGAATGCCATCCAAGCGCTCTCCCAGCTGAGCTATGGCCCCAAATCTTGAATTTCCGCGCGGATTGGGAACCCGCGCCCGGCATCAGATATGTGCGAGCGGGCGTGCCAGCCCGCAAGCGGCCTCTGAACCATAATTCACCGCCGCCCTCAAGTCTCCTCTTCCTTTTCGATGCCGTCGCCAATGATGTCGGTGACGTCGGGGTCGCCTTCTTCCTGCTCCTCGATGAACACGGCATCGTCGAGAGCCGGGTCGGCCACCGCCTCTTCATCGCCTTCGGCACCCGCAGGCTTCTTGCCCTGAGCTTCGGCGTCGGCGTCCTCAAGCGACACGAATTCCGCATCCGGCGTCTCCGGCACCACGACTACCGGTATCGGGGCAACCGGCTTGGGCGCCACCACCGGCTCCGGCCTTGGGGCCCGCGAGGTGACCACCGGGACCACGAATACCGTCTCGCATTTCGGGCAGACGATCGGATTTTTACTCAGGTCGTAGAACTTTGCACCGCAACTGCCGCACAGACGTTTGGTGCCGAGCTCGGGTTTTGCCACGGTCGGGTTCCTTGAGCGGTTCGAAAAATCGGTGTTTCACTTGGCTAGTTGCTGCGCCGCTGTCAATAGCGCTTGCCGGCCTTCGAGCCTGCCCGGCCGCGACCCCCGGCTGCAGGATGACGCGCCGCGCGAGCGCATGGTAGGACGGCGCTGGTTTGCACGGGCCCGACACGTGAAAGACGCCGCTTTAACGCCACTCACCGCCCGCCGTGGCGGCCCGCTCCAGGGCCGCGTGCGCGTGCCGGGCGACAAATCGATCTCGCATCGCGCACTCATCATGGGCGCGCTCGCCGTGGGCGAAACCAGGATCGCCGGCTTGCTCGAAGGCGAGGACGTCCTCAATACCGGCAAGGCCATGCGCGCGCTCGGCGCGCGGGTCGAACGGCAAGGGGAGGGCGTCTGGACGATCGATGGCGTCGGCGTCGGCGGGTTCGCGCAGCCGCAATCCGTTCTCGATTTCGGCAATTCCGGCACCGGATGCCGCCTGGTCATGGGCGCGGTCGCGACCTGCCCAATCAGCGCGAATTTCGACGGCGATGCATCCTTGCGCAAGCGGCCGATGCGCCGCGTGCTCGAACCGCTGGTGCGCATGGGCGCCCAGGCGGTGCTGCGCGGCGGGGACGGCGGCGATCTGCCGCTCACTTTGATCGGGGCGCGCGATCCGGTCCCCATCGTCTATGAGCCGCCGGCGGCCTCGGCACAATTGAAGTCGGCGGTCCTGCTTGCGGGGCTCGCCAGCCCGGGCGAGACGGTGGTGATCGAGAATGAAGCCACCCGCGATCACACCGAGAAAATGCTCGTTCATTTCGGCGCCCATGTGTGCGTGCAATCGTTCGGCGATCAGGGCCGCCGCATCACGCTCAAGGGCCAGCCGGAACTTGCGGCGGCACAGGTGGTCGTGCCGGCCGATCCATCCTCGGCCGCGTTTCCGCTGGTCGCGGCGTTGATCGTGCCCGGTTCGGAATTGATCCTGCAAGCCGTGATGACCAATCCGCTGCGCACCGGGCTGCTGGCGACCTTGCGCGAGATGGGAGCCACGATCGAAATGCTGGAAGTGAAAATCGATGGCGGCGAGGAGATCGCCGATCTGCGTGTGCGGACATCGGCGCTCAAGGGCGTCGAGGTGCCGGCCGCGCGCGCGCCGTCGATGATCGACGAGTATCCGATCCTTGCGGTGGCCGCGGCGTTTGCCGAAGGCGTCACCCGCATGCGCGGATTGAAAGAGCTACGGGTGAAGGAATCCGACCGGCTTGCCGCCACCGCGGACATGCTGCGCGTCAACGGCGTCAAGGTCGAGATCGAAGGCGACGATCTCATCGTGCATGGCAAGGGCCGGGCAGCCGGCGGCGGCATGGTCGCCACCCACATGGATCATCGCATCGCCATGGCCGCGCTGGTGATGGGGCTCGGCAGCGAGCAGCCGGTGAACGCCGACGACACCGCCTTCATCGCCACCAGCTTTCCCGGCTTTGTCGAGATGATGCGCGGCCTCGGGGCGGATTTTTCATGAGCGTCGTTCTTCTTTCTCTTTACCTCCCCCTGGAGGGGGGCGGTCGATCCCGCGAGGCGGGCAAGTTTACGCAGCCCGCGCGAGAGAGTGCGGGATCGGGTGGGGGTGAATGGCTTTCGAACAAGCACACCCCACCCCGCTCACCTTCGCTGCGCTTTAGTGAGCGACCCTCCCACTGCAGGGGAGGGTGAAGATGATCGTCGCCATCGACGGTCCCGCTGCTTCGGGCAAGGGCACGCTGGGGAAACGGCTCGCCGCGCATTACAAATTACGCCACCTCGACACCGGCTTGATATACCGCGCGGTCGCCAAGGCGCTGATCGATGCCGGCCGGCGCCCGGACGAGGTCGGTCCCGCGGTCGAGGCTGCCAAGGCGCTCGACCCGGCGCGGTTCGACGAGATCGTTTTGAAGGGCTACGCGGTCGGCGAAGCTGCCTCGATCGTCTCGGCCATTCCGCAAGTCCGCGCGGCCCTGCTCGCCTTCCAGCGCGACTTCGCGGCCAAGGCGCCCGGCGCCGTTCTCGACGGCCGCGATATCGGGACGGTCATTTGCCCGCAGGCGGACGTCAAAATCTTCGTCACAGCCACACCTGAGGTCCGCGCGCGCCGCCGCGCCGCCGAGTTCAAGAGGCAGGGGCAAACCATCGATGAGGCCGCGGTGCTGGCGGATATCCTGCGCCGCGACGAGCGCGACACCAACCGGACGGCCGCCCCCCTGAAACCGGCCGCCGACGCGCACTTGCTCGATACCACGCATTTGGATATAGACGCCGCAGTCCGGGCTGCCATCGACATCGTCGAGGCCACCCGAGCGGGCCGAGGGAACGGTTGACCGTCCCTCGCGGTTGGAGGACCAAGCCCCGCTTCGAGCCTTAACGCGGCGCCGGACCAAACCATCGTTCTGATCGTACGGTATGAGCGCCGGCCATCCGGATATCCGGGGGTCGCCGAAGGTGTTGCGAACCTTTGGCCCGCGCTTTCGGAACGCCATTTTTTCAACGCCGGCGCATCGCTTTAGGAGTTCGTATGTCCACTGCTACCGCCGCCGCGCCGTCGCGCGAAGATTTCGCCAAGCTGCTCGATGAATCGTTCACCACCGGCAACCTGCAGGAAGGGTCGGTCATCAAGGGAACGGTGGTCGGGATCGAAAAGGATCTCGCCGTCATCGATGTGGGCCTGAAGACCGAAGGCCGCGTGGCGCTGCGCGAATTTGCAGCGCCCGGCCGCCAGTCCGAAATCAAGATCGGCGATACCGTGGAGGTCTATCTGGAGCGCGTTGAAAATGCGCTCGGCGAGGCAGTGCTCTCGCGCGACAAGGCGCGGCGCGAGGAAAGCTGGGGCAAGCTGGAGACCGCGTTCAAGAACAACGAGAAGGTTTCCGGCGTCATCTTCAATCAGGTCAAGGGCGGTTTCACCGTCGATCTCGACGGCGCCGTGGCGTTCCTGCCGCGCAGCCAAGTCGATATCCGGCCGATCCGCGATGTCGGCCAGCTGATGAACCAGCCGCAACAGTTTCAAATTCTCAAGATGGATCGCCGGCGCGGCAATATCGTCGTCTCCCGCCGCACGGTGCTGGAAGAAACCCGCGCCGAGCAGCGCCAGGAGCTGGTGCAGAATCTCGAAGAGGGCCAAGTCATCGACGGCGTGGTCAAGAACATCACCGACTACGGCGCCTTCGTGGACCTCGGCGGCATCGACGGCCTGCTGCATGTCACCGACATTGCCTGGCGGCGCGTCAATCACCCGACCGAAGTGCTCAATATCGGCCAGCAGGTGAAGGTCAAGATCATCAAGATCAACCACGAGACCCACCGCATCTCGCTCGGCATGAAGCAACTGCTGGACGATCCGTGGCAGGGCATCGAGGGCAAATTTCCGGTCGCCGCGCGCTTCAAGGGCCGAGTCACCAACATCACCGACTACGGCGCCTTCGTCGAGCTCGAACCGGGCATCGAGGGCCTTATCCACGTCTCCGAAATGTCGTGGACCAAGAAGAACGTGCATCCCGGCAAGATCGTCTCGACGTCGCAGGAGGTCGAGGTGCAGGTTCTCGAAGTGGATCCGGTCAAGCGGCGCATCTCGCTCGGCCTCAAGCAGACCATGCGCAATCCGTGGGAGGTGTTCGTCGAGAAGCACCCGCCCGGCTCGGTGATCGAAGGCGAGGTCAAGAACAAGACCGAGTTCGGCCTGTTCCTCGGCCTCGACGGCGAAGTCGATGGCATGGTGCATCTCTCGGACCTGGACTGGAAACGTCCCGGCGAGCAGGTGATCGAGGAGTTCAAGAAAGGCGACATGGTCAAGGCGCAAGTGCTCGACGTCGATGTCGAGAAGGAGCGCATCTCGCTCGGCATCAAGCAGTTGCAGGGCGACCCGATGGCAAGCGCGGGCGCCGCCGAACTCAAGAAGGGCGCCGTCGTCACGTGCGAGGTTTCCAAGATCGAGGAAAACGGCCTGGAGGTGACGATCGCCGGTACCGATCTCACCGCCTACATCAAGCGCTCCGAGCTTGCGCGCGACCGCGGCGACCAGCGCGCCGACCGCTTCCAGGTGGGGCAGAAGTTCGACGCCCGCGTCAGCCAGTTCGATCGCAAGACGCGCAAGGTCGCGGTTTCGATCAAGGCGCTCGAAGTGGCCGAGGAGAAAGAAGCCATCGCGCAATACGGCTCGTCCGATTCGGGCGCGACGCTGGGCGACATTCTCAGCACGGCGCTCAAGCGCGCGACCGACAAGCCGGAGACGGAAGCGGCCGAGAAGTCCGAAAAGGCCGAGTAACACGGTGATCTGTGGCGTGCGTGCCGCCCGTTATCCGACGGGGAACACTCAACAGCCAAAGGAGCGAAGCCATGTCGCTCGATGCCGATATCATCGTTGACCGCCGCCGCATGCGGCGCAAGCTGACGTTCTGGCGGGTATCCGCCGCCGTCGTCGCCATCCTCGCCGTTGTCGGGCTGACCGCAGTGCTGGTGCCGGGCAGCGGGCTGGTCGAGCCCAGCGGCTACATCGCGCGGATCAAGATTCAGGGCCTGATCCGCGGCGACCAGGGCCGTGTCGAGGCGCTGGAACGGCTCGCGAAATCGCAGGTGCGCGCGGTCATCGTCCACATCGACAGCCCCGGCGGCACCACCGCCGGCGCCGAACAGCTTTATACGTCGCTGCGCCTGTTGCAGGAGCGCAAGCCGATGGCGGTGGTGGTCGACGGACTGGCCGCTTCCGGCGGCTACATCGCGGCAATGGCCGGCGACTACATCGTCGCGCAGGATACTTCGCTGGTCGGCTCGATCGGCGTGCTGTTCCAATATCCGAACTTCACCGAGATTCTCAAAACCATCGGCGTCAAGGTCGAGGAGGTGAAATCCTCCCCGCTCAAGGCAGCGCCGAACGGTTTTGAGCCGACCAGCCCGGCGGCGCGCGCGGCGCTCGAGGCGATCGTGATGGATTCCTATGCCTGGTTCCGCGGCCTGGTGAAGGAGCGGCGGAAGCTGGACGAGCCACTGCTGACGCGTGTTACCGACGGGCGGGTGTTCACCGGGCGTCAGGCGGTCGAGCTCAAGCTGATCGACGGGCTCGGCAACGAAAAGACCGCGATCGCTTGGCTGGAGAAGGAAAAAAAGGTCCTGCCCAATTCGCCGGTCCGCGATTACAAGCTGCAATCGCGGCTCAGTGACCTTCCCTTCCTGCATGTCGCCGCCTTTGTATTCGAGGCGGTGGGGCTGAGCGCGTTTGCGCAGCGCATCGAAACGTGGGGTGCGGTGCAAGCGGTCGAACGTCTCAACCTTGACGGTCTCTTGGCGCTTTGGCACCCTCCGGCTCCCAATTGAGAGAGCGGGCGACTATGGCAATGATCAAATCCGAACTTGTTCAGCGTATTGCTTCACAGAACCCGCATCTCTATCAGCGCGACGTCGAGAACATCGTCAATGCGATCCTCGGCGAGATCACCGGCGCCATGGCAAAGGGCGACCGCGTCGAGTTGCGCGGCTTCGGCGCCTTTTCGGTGAAAAACCGTCCGGCCCGCACCGGCCGCAATCCGCGCACCGGCGCCCACGTCTCGGTCGAGCAGAAATCCGTGCCGTTCTTCAAGACCGGCAAGGAGATGCGTGAGCGGCTCAATAAGAACTCCGGCAGCTAAGGTTGCCGCGGCTTTGGCCGCGTCCCGCTCTCGCTGTAGCCTAAGCCGCCGAGGAGGCCCGCAATGATCCGCAAGATTGTCACGGCCGTCATCCTGATTCCGCTCGTGATCGTCATCGTGACCTTCGCCGTCGCCAACCGGCAGACGGTCACGGTCTCGTTCGATCCGTTCGACTCCACGCATCCGGCCTATGCGGCGTCGATGCCGCTGTTCGTGCTGATTTTCGTGCTGGTCGTGTTCGGCGTGATCGTCGGCGGCGCCGCCGCTTGGCTGCGGCAGGGCCATTGGCGCCGCGCGGCGCGCAATCTTGACTCCGAGGCGCGTGAATTGCGCAGAGAACTCAATGAAATCCGCGAGCGTTTTGGCCCCTCCGCGCCGGCCGACCCGCCGCCGCCGCTGATCATGCCCCCGCCAGTCGCCTGACTGCCGGGCGCCGGAGGAAGCCTTTGCGTATTGTCACTGCCGACGACATCGTCCGCGTGCTCACCTATGAACTGCTGGTCGATGCTTTGGCCGACGCGTTTTGCGGCGATATTGCCGTTCCGGTGCGTCACCACCATACGCTCGCGCAGCCGGGCACCGACGCAACGCTGCTGCTGATGCCGGCCTGGACACAAGCGCGGCCAGCAAAAGTGGGAACCGGTTTTGCGTCCGGCCGCGCGCCGGAATTAAACTCTGCCGGCGAACGTTTCCTCGGCTGCAAGATCGTCACGGTGTTTCCCGACAATGCCAATGCGGGCAAGCCGTCGCTCTACGGGCAATATTTCCTGATGTCGGGGGACACCGGCGAGCCGCTGGCGGTATTCGAAGGCCGCGTGCTCACCGCCTGGCGCACGGCGGCGGCCTCTGCGCTCGCCGCCCGCTACCTGGCACGCAAGGATGCCGCGCATCTCGTGATGGTTGGCGCCGGTGCGCTGGCGCCGCATCTTGTGCGCGCGCATGCCGCCATGCGGCCGATCGAGCGCGTCACGTTGTGGAATCGCACGCGGGCGCGGGCGGTGGCGACCGGCTTTGCGCTTGCCGAGTCGGGTATCGAGACGAATGTTTCCGACGATCTCGAAGGCGCCGTGCGCGAGGCGGATATCGTTTCCTGCGCGACGCTTTCGGCTGTGCCGCTCATTCACGGCGCCTGGCTGAAAAAGGGCGCGCATGTCGATCTCGTCGGCGGCTTCACGCCGAAGATGCGCGAGGCCGACGATGCGGCCATCAAGCGCGCCCGCGTCTATGTCGATACCCGTGCCGGCGCGCTCAAGGAGGCGGGCGACGTGGCCGATCCGCTCCGGCGCCGGATCATAAAAAAGAGCGACATCCAGGGTGATCTGTTCGAGCTTTGCCGGGGCAGCGTCAAAGGCCGTAAAACCGCCGCTGAAATCACGCTGTTCAAGTCGGTCGGCTCGGCAATCGAGGACTTGGCCGCGGCCATGCTGGTGTGGCGGCGGCTTTAGCCGTTCGCCGCTTCCCGGCTTTGCGGGAAGTCAGGGAAGGCGGTAGAACCCGGCCAGCCAAGGATAACGATGCCGCTTTCGGTCAAAATCTGCGGGCTGAAGACCCCTGAGGCGCTCGATGTGGCGCTGGACGCGGGCGCCGACTTTGTCGGCTTCGTGTTCTTCGAGCCGTCGCCGCGCAATCTTGGGCTTGAGGCCGCGCGCGCATTGGGCCAGCGCGTCAACAACCGCGCCGGCAAAGTGGCGCTCACGGTCGATGCCACCGACGACGTGCTGTTCGGCATCGTCCAGGCGCTCAAGCCCGACATGTTGCAGCTTCACGGCACCGAGACGCCGGAGCGCGTGGTGGCGGTGCGCACGCGTTTCGGCCTGCCGGTGATGAAGGCGCTTCCCGTTGCCGTGCGCGCCGATCTCTCGCCGATCCGGCTTTACGCCAATGTCGCCGAGCGTATCCTTTTCGATGCCCGCGCTCCGCGCGAGGCGACGCGGCCGGGCGGCCTCGGCACGCCGTTCGACTGGACATTGCTCAAGGGGATCGCGCCCGGCGTTCCCTTCATGCTCTCCGGCGGGCTCGACGCCGGCAATGTCGCGCAGGCGCTGGCGATCACGCGCGCCCCCGGTGTCGATGTGTCGTCGGGCGTCGAGCGCAAACCGGGCGAGAAAGACCACGACAAGATTCGCGACTTCATCCGCGCGGCGCGCGCGGCCGACAAAAGTGTCTCCGGGCCGAAAATCATGAGCAGCGCATGAGCGTGCAGCAGCCCAATTCGTTCCGCACCGGTCCCGACGAGCGTGGGCATTTCGGCATCTATGGCGGCCGCTTCGTCGCCGAGACGCTGATGCCGCTGGTGCTCGAACTGGAGCAGGCCTACGCGCAGGCCAAAACCGATCCTGCGTTCCAGAACGAAATGAGCGGCTATCTCACGCATTATGTCGGCCGGCCCTCGCCACTTTATTTTGCCGAACGGTTCACGCAGCACTGTGGCGGGGCAAAGATTTACTTCAAGCGCGAGGAACTCAACCACACCGGCGCGCACAAGGTGAACAACGTGCTCGGCCAGATCCTGGTCGCGCGCCGCATGGGCAAGAAGCGCATCATCGCGGAAACCGGCGCCGGGATGCACGGCGTGGCCACCGCCACGCTATGCGCGCGCTTCGGGCTCGACTGCATCGTTTATATGGGCGCGGTCGACGTGGAGCGGCAAAAGCCCAATGTCTTCCGCATGAAAATGCTTGGCGCGGAGGTGCGCCCGGTGCAGTCCGGCACCAAGACGCTCAAGGATGCCATGAACGAAGCGCTGCGCGATTGGGTGACCAATGTCGCCGACACGTTCTATTGCATCGGCACGGTGGCCGGTCCGCATCCCTATCCGATGATGGTGCGCGACTTCCAGTCGATCATCGGCCGCGAGACACGCGAGCAAATGGAGAAGGCCGAAGGTCGTTTGCCGGATTCGCTCATCGCCTGCATCGGCGGCGGTTCCAACGCGATGGGACTTTTTTATCCCTTCCTCGACGAGCGCACGGTGGAAATCTACGGCGTCGAAGCCGCCGGTCATGGGCTCACCGGATTGCACGCGGCCTCCATTGCCGGCGGGCGTCCCGGCGTGTTGCACGGCAACCGCACCTATTTGCTGATGGACGACGACGGGCAGATCAAGGACGCGCATTCGATTTCGGCCGGCCTCGATTATCCCGGCATCGGGCCGGAGCATGCCTGGCTCAACGACATGGGGCGGGTGAAATTTCTCTCCGCCACCGACGACGAGGCGCTCAATGCGTTTGGGCTTTGCTCGAAACTCGAAGGCATCATTCCGGCGCTTGAGGCCGCGCACGCGCTCGCCCGCGTGCTCGATCTTGCGCCGACAAAGCCGAAAGACCATCTGATGGTGCTCAATCTGTCCGGCCGCGGCGACAAGGATCTCGATGCTGTCGCCCAGCATTTGGGAACCAAGGCCGGATGAGCACGCGCATCGACGCTCGCTTCGCCGCGCTGAAGAAGGAAGGCCGCGCCGCGCTGGTGACCTTTCTCATGGCCGGCGATCCCGATCACGAGACCTCGCTTGCGATCGCCAAGGCGCTACCGGCGGCGGGCGCGGATGTGATCGAACTCGGCATGCCGTTCACCGATCCGATGGCGGACGGTCCTGCGATCCAGGCGGCCGGCCTGCGCGCGTTGCACGCCGGGCAGACGCTGAAAAAAACCCTGGCGCTGGTGCGCGCGTTTCGCCAAGACGAACGCGATACGCCCGTCGTGCTCATGGGTTATTACAACCCGATCTACGTCTACGGCGTCGATCGCTTTCTCACCGACGCCAAGGCGGCCGGCGTCGATGGATTGATCGTGGTCGATCTGCCGCCGGAGGAGGACGAGGAGCTTTG
>CAMAWF010000034.1 GCA_945861895.1 Rhizobium sp. Q54 | reverse complement strand
GGAGAGGGAAACAAGAAGCGGATTGAGTGCATCGATGTCTGTTGCCGAAGGAAAAGAAACGACGGCATCTGCCGCGGCAGCAGCCATCCTCTCCGTCAACAACATCGAAGTCATCTACGACCACGTCATTCTGGTGCTCAAGGGCGTTTCCCTCGAAGTGCCGAAGGGCGGGATCGTCGCGCTGCTCGGCGCCAACGGCGCCGGCAAGACCACGACGCTCAAGGCGATCTCCAATCTGCTGCATTCCGAGCGCGGCGAGGTGACCAAGGGCGCGATCCTGTTCGAGGGCGAGGAAGTGCAGGCGCGCTCGCCGAATGAACTGGTGCGCCGCGGCTGCATCCAGGTGATGGAAGGCCGGCACTGTTTCGGCCATCTGACGCTGGAGGAAAATTTGCTCACCGGCGCGTTCACCCGCCGCGACGGCAATGCCGCCATCCGCCGCGATCTCGATCTCGTCTATTCGTATTTTCCGAGACTTGGCGAACGGCGCACGGCCATGGCCGGCTACACCTCCGGCGGCGAGCAGCAAATGTGCGCCGTCGGCCGCGCGCTGATGTCGCGCCCGAAGATGATCCTGCTCGACGAGCCGTCGATGGGCCTGGCGCCGCAGATCGTCGAAGAGATTTTCGTCATCGTCAAAAGCCTGAACGAGAAGGAAGGCGTGTCGTTCCTGCTCGCCGAGCAGAACACCCACATGGCGCTGCGTTTTGCGCGCTACGGCTATATTCTGGAAAACGGCCGTGTGGTGATGGACGGCGAGGCGAAATCGCTGTCGGAGAACGAGGACGTCAAGGAATTCTACCTCGGCATCGCCGAAGGCAAGCGCAAGTCGTTCCGCGACGGCAAGCATTACAAGCGGCGCAAACGCTGGCTGGCGTAAAGCCCATGCCCGATCACTACGACGCGCTGGAAACCCGCGACCGAAAAATCCGCGAGCGTGAGCAGTTTTCTGCACTTCCGGCGATCATCGCGCGCGCGATGAATGCGCCGGGCTGGGCCAGGCTGCTTGCCGGCATCGCGCCTGAAAAAATCATCAGCCGCGCGGCGCTGGCGGCTTTGCCGGTGTTGCGAAAATCCGATCTCGCGGCGATGCAAAAAGAGCATCCGCCGTTCGGCGGCCTTTGCGTCACGCCGCCGGGCAAGGTGCGCCGCCTGTTGATGTCGCCCGGTCCGATCTTTGAGCCTGAGGGCATGGGCAATGACTGGTGGGGCTGCGCGCGCGCCTGTCATGCCGCCGGTTTTCGTGCCGGCGATATCGTGCACAACTCGTTTGCCTATCACCTCACGCCGGGCGGTTTCATTCTGGAATCGGGGGCGCATGCGCTCGGCTGCGCCGTGATCCCCGGCGGCGTCGGCAATACCGAGCAGCAGCTCGAGGCGATCGCGCATTACAAGCCGGCGGGCTACATGGGCACGCCCGACTTTCTCAAGATATTGCTCGATAGTGCGGAGAAAACCGGCAAGGACGCCTCTTGCCTCAAGCGCGCGCTTGTTTCCGGCGCGGCGCTGCCGGGCTCATTGCGTGAGGAACTTAAAGAACGCGGTGTGGCGGTTCTGCAATGCTATGCGACGGCGGAATTGGGCGTGATCGCCTACGAGAGCGATGCGCGCGAAGGGATGATCGTCAACGAGACGCTGATCCTGGAAATCGTGCGGCCGGGCAGCGGCGATCTTGTCCCCGACGGCGATGTCGGCGAGGTGGTCGTCACGTCGTTCAATCCGGATTATCCGATGATACGGCTCGCCACCGGCGACCTCTCGGCGTTGATGCCGGGCATCTCGCCCTGCGGGCGCACCAATGCGCGCATCAAAGGCTGGATGGGGCGCGCCGATCAGATCGCCAAGGTCAAGGGCTTGTTCGTGCATCCGAGCCAGGTGGCGGAACTGGCGCGGCGGCATCCCGAGCTTGGCCGCGTGCGTCTCGTCGTCGGCCGCGAGGCCGAGCAGGATGTCATGACGCTGATGGTGGAATGCGCGCAGCCTGCGCCCGCGCTTGCGGCTGCGGTGGCGGCGACGCTGCAATCGCTCACCAAGCTCAAAGGCGCCGTGCAACTGGCCGCGCCCGGCAGCCTGCCGAATGACGGCAAGGTGATCGCGGACGAACGCAAGCTTTGACGCAAGGCTATTTCAATATCACCCGGGCGGCGGTGTCGGCGCGGATGGTTCCGATCCGGCGGATGTAATCCATCACCGCGACCGCCATCAGCGGTCCGTCGTAGTCGCGGCCGGCCTGCTTGGCGTCGCGAAAGGCGGTATATCCGTCGCCGCCGCGCGCGAGATAATCGTTGGTGGCGAGCTTGTATTCCCTGCTTTCGTCGAGCGGCGCGCCGCCGATCGTGAGCGAGACGATGCGCGCGCCCGCCGGCCGCGCCAATTCCGCTTCGACGACGATGCCCGACACCTGCGGAAACCGCCCCGCCGGTTGCGGCAGGCGGCTCAATCCGTTTTCCAATGCCGCTTTCAGCGCCTTGCCGCCGATGCTGACGACTTCCACGCGGTTTCCGAACAGCAATTCCGAAAGAATTTCGCGCCGGCTGATGGAGCTGCCCGCGGGGTAAATCCTGCCGGCGCGAATGCCGCCGCCATTGGTCACCGCGATATCGGCGCCGGTGGCGGCACGCAGAGCGTCCGCGAACAGGTTGCCGATCGCGGCCTCGCGGGTGCGCACGGTGGCCGTTCTGCTGTCGAGCTCGATGTCGGTCTTGCCGACGACGACATCGAGCTCGTTTGCAAGCCGCCGCTTGAATCTTCCGACCGCGGCCGCAACGGCCGGATCGGGCCAAACCGCCGCCGTATCGATGACGCGAAACCGCGGCCACCAGCTTGTCCGGCGCTGCCCGCCGGTCTCCTTGGTTTCGATGGTGACGTCGATCGCGGTGACGTAGTGCGCATCCGAACTTGATTCCACGATGGCGGTGCGGCCGTCGTAATTGACGTAAAGATCGTGGTCGTCGCCGGTCAGGATCAGATCGGCGGCGCGGGATTCAAACAGCTCGCGGTCCTGCGCGCGGTCGGCATGCACGACGGCGACGACGAAATCGGCGCCTTCGCGGCGCAATGCGGCGGCCTGCTGCTTGATCGTCTCCACCGTCGGCGCTAACTTCAGGTCGCCGGGGCTCGACTTCACGCCGGCATCGTCGGCCGTCGCGCCGGCAATGCCGATACGCACGCCGTTGAAGATGACGATTGCGCGATCCTTGAAGCCCGCAATCGGGTTGCCGTCGGCGCCGCGCAGATTGGCGGCATAGAGCGGAAACTTCGCCTCCGCCATGCGCTGAAGAAAAATCTCCTTGCCGAAATCGTATTCGTGGTTCCCGGGCACGAACACATCCGGCCGTATCATATTGGTCAGCGCAATAATGTGCGCGCCGCGGTCGAAGCTCGACATCAGCGAGGGCGACAATGTGTCGCCGGCATGGGCAAAGATCACGTGGCCGCCCTTGGCGCGCTCGGCCTTGACGACGGCGGCAAGCCGGGCGAAGCCGCCGCGCGCCTTGCCGTCGGCCAGGACTTGCTCTTCCATTTGATAGATGTCGTTGACCAGCACGAAGGTGATTTTCACCGTCGCGGCGGCGGCCGAAGTGGCAAGCCCGGCGGCGGAGAAGCCGATCAGCAACGCTGTGGCTATGCGGCGAATGAAAGTCATGGCGCTTTTGAAAAACCGGTGGCGGGTGGAAGGGTGCATACCACGCATGGATGCCGCTGGGCTATCGTTGCGGCCCGGCTGCATGGTACGCAATGCCGCATGAGTGCATTGGCGCCAAAATCGCCGGGCGCGCCGGCCGGCGGCCGCATCGGCGTGCTGCTGGTCAATCTCGGCACGCCGGACGCGACCGACTATTGGTCGATGCGGCGCTATCTCAAGCAGTTTCTTTCTGACCCGCGCGTGATCGAGGAGAACCGCATCAAGTGGTGGTTCATCCTCAATGTCATCATCCTGACGGTGCGGCCGGGGCGCAAAGGCCGCGACTACGACAAAATCTGGAACCGCGAACGCAATGAATCGCCGCTAAAAACCGTCACCCGCGCGCAAGCCGACAAGCTCGACGACGCGCTGCGGCCGGCGGATGCGCGCATCCGCGTGGACTGGGCGATGCGCTACGGCAATCCCTCGATCGCCTCAAGGCTCGATGCGCTGGTGGCGCAAAACTGCGAACGGATTCTGATCGTGCCGCTTTATCCGCAATACGCCGGCGCGACCGTTGCGACGGTGTGCGACGAAGCTTTCCGCGCGCTCGGCAAGCTGCGCGCCCAGCCGGCGCTGCGCGTGCTGCCGCCGTATTATGCCGATCCCGCTTACATCGATGCACTGGCGGCAACGCTCAATGCGCAACTCGCCAAGCTCGCGTTCAAACCGGACGTTATCGTCGCGTCTTATCACGGCATGCCGGAGGACTACGTCGCCAAGGGCGATCCCTATTACGACCATTGCGCGGCGACCACGCGGCTGTTGCGCCAACGCCTCAAGCTCGATGAAGACAAGCTGCTGATGACGTTCCAGTCGCGCTTCGGCAAGGCCGAGTGGATCAAACCCTATACCGACGCGACGGTGAAGGGATTGGCCGCGCGCGGCGTGAAAAATCTCGCCGTCATCACGCCGGGCTTTGCCGCCGATTGCCTGGAAACGCTGGAGGAGATCGCGATGGAAAACGCGCACATCTTCAAGCAGGCCGGCGGCGGGAAGTTCGCGGCGATCCCGTGTCTCAACGACAGCGAGCCGGGAATGGCGATGATCCGCCAGCTCGTGCTGCGCGAACTCAAAGGCTGGATTTGAACGTCAGGCGACGCCGACGCGTAAAATGTCGTGCAGGTGGAGAATGCCGACCGGCTTGCGCGCCTCGGCCACGATCAGCGCGGTGATCTTCGAGGAATTCAAAATTTCCAGCGCTTCGCTGGCGAGCTGATCCGGCCGCACAGTCTTTGGGTCCTTGGTCATCACCTCGTCGACGCGCTTATCGAGCAGATCTGGGCGCATGTGGCGGCGCAGGTCGCCGTCGGTGATGATGCCGAGCAGCAATCCGCGCGCATCGACGATGCCGACGCAACCGAAGCCCTTGCTGGACATTTCGACCACGGCATCCGACATGCGCGTGCCGAGCGGCACCAGCGGCATGGCCTTGCCGCTATGCATGACGTCGCGCGCGAATTTGAGCATGGCGCCGAGCCGTCCGGCCGGATGCAAGACGCCGAAATCGATCGCGGTGAAGCCGCGGCTTTCCAGGAGGGCGATGGCGAGCGCGTCGCCGAGCGCAAGCTGCATCAGCGAGGATGTCGTGGGCGCAAGATTATGCGGGCAGGCCTCGCGCGCGTCCGGCAAAGCGAGCGTCACGTCCGAGGCCTTGCCGAGCGTTGAGTCGGCGCTGGCGGTGACGGCAATCAGTCCGATGCGGAAGCGCCGGGTGTAATCGATCAGGCTTTTGAGTTCGGTGGTTTCGCCCGACCATGACAGCGCCATCACCACGTCGTCGGGCGTGATCATGCCGAGGTCGCCGTGACCGGCATCGCCGGCATGAATGTAGAAAGCGGGTGTGCCGGTCGAGGCCAGCGTCGCCGCAATCTTGCGCGCGACATGGCCGGATTTGCCCATGCCGCTGACGATGACGCGACCCTTGGCGCCGCGGATGAGCTCCACGGCGGCGATGAACGAGCGGCCGAGCCCGTCATGGATCGCCGCGGCCAGCGCATTGATGCCGCCGGTTTCCACCTCGAGCGTGCGCAGCGCCGAGGCAATCAGCGCGCCGGCGCGTTCATTGGCGCCGGCTTCGCTCTCGGTACTCAATACCTTGGATTTCTGCATGATCTCGGACGGTTTTTTGAGGGGCCTTTTCCCTCGCCGGTCAGGGTCAGATAGCACGGAAAGCGGGCTCAGAGCGACCGCGCCCACCCCATCAACGTCTCGTTAACCATAACCGTTTCTACTCCGTTAACCAGAGCCCGCCGGATGGCCGGCGCGCGCCTCCTTTGCGGGGGGCGGCAGCGCCATGCCGCCGGTGGGGCTGCGCCGTTGATTTCGTGCCCGATTTCACGGTCCGCGTGTTCGCGGCAGCCGGGATGCGCGCGGGCAAGGAGGGTCGAGAGGTGCCGCGCCTTCGCCAATCACGTTCGGCCCTGCCGCGCGGCTTCGGCATGCTGATGGCTGCCTGCGCGATCTTTGCCGGCGTGGACGCGGCCGCGCAAACGCCTGTGCCTGCATATGCAAATCCGTTGCAGCCGCAGCCGGACGGCGATCCGAAAAAGCCCGAGCGTTTCCAGAAATTCAAACGGCCGGCGCCGAATGCGTCCGGCGCACCGACGACATTCGCGCCGCCGGCATCGGGCGCGGGACAAACCGGCTTCGATTCCACCAACGCCAAGAAAAAGAAAGCAGCCAAATCGAAATCGAACGCACGCACTGGCGCGCCGTCTGCCACAGTTGTGCCGCCCACGCCGGCAAGCGTGTCGCCCTATCAGCGGCCGCAACTGCCGCCCGCCGCCGTGACCGCGATGGCGGCGGGAGTGCCGGGCGCTCCGCCGGTCGCGCTCGGCCCAAACCAGACCGTGCCGAAGAAGCGCAAGCCCAAGCCCAAGGACCAGCTCGACCCTTACGATCCGCTCGGGATTCACGCCGGGGCATTTTATCTTTATCCGGCCATCGATCTGACCGGCGGCTACGACAGCAATCCCGATCGTTCGCGGATCGCGACCGGATCGATGCTCTATTCCGTCGCGCCGGAACTGCGTGTGCGTTCCGACTGGTCGCGCCACGAACTCAAGGCCGATCTGCGCGGCAGCTACACCTGGTACAAGGACGACTCGACGCCGTCGCTCAACCGCCCCTATACCGACGCCAAGATCACCGGGCGCGTCGATGTGACCAAGAATACGCGCATCGATCTCGGCAGCCGCCTGCAAATCAGCACCGACAATCCCGGCAGTCCCAATCTCAGCGCCGGTCTTTCCAAGCTGCCGGTATACACCACGTTCGGCGGCGACGGCGGTGTCAGCCATCGCTTCAATCGCCTGGAGCTTGGCATCAAGGGCAGCGCCGAGCGCACCGTCTGGCAGGACGCGAGCCTGATAGACGGCACGACGGCGAGCACCAACGACCGCAACTACAATCAATATGGCGGCACATTGCGCGCCGGTTACGATCTCAGTCCCGGCGTCATGCCGTTCGTCGAGGCCGGCGCGGATACGCGCGTGCACGATTTGCAGACGGATTTCTCCGGCTATCGGCGCGATTCGAAGGGGCTCACCGGCAAAGCCGGCTCGACGTTCGAATTGTCGCGCCATCTCACCGGCGAAATCGCGGCGGGTTATTTGCGGCGCGATTACGAGGATTCGAGACTCGAAGGTCTGCATGGCGCGATCGCCGATGCGTCGCTGATCTGGACCGCGAGCGCGCTCACCACCGTCAAGCTCACGGCCAAATCGACGGTCGCGGAATCCACGCAAGCCGGTATTTCCGGCGTGTTCTATCGCGATGCCGGGCTCCAGATCGACCATGCGCTGCGGCGCTGGCTGATCGGCACGGTCAAGGCTGGCTTCGGCCTCGACGACTATGTCGGCTCGCAGCGCGAGGACCGGCGATATTCTGCGGGCGCGGGGCTGACCTACAAGCTCAACCGCGCGGTGCAGATCAAGGGCGAATTCCGGCAGGAATGGCTGCGCTCGAACGTCACCGGCAATGATTATACCGCCAGCATTTTCCTGGTCGGCCTGCGCTTTCAGTACTGATGCGGCGGGCTCACGGCTCGCCGAGCAGTTTTTTTATCTCTGCGCGGAATGCCGGCGCGATGTCGTCGCGCGCGAGCGCATAAGCGACATTGGCGGCCAGGAAGCCGACCTTGGAGCCGCAATCGAAAGTGCGGCCTTCGAACTTCAGGCCATAGAACGACTGTGTGCGCTGGAGCGCCAGCATCGCGTCGGTCAACTGGATTTCGCCGCCGGCGCCGCGCTCCTGCTTGGCCAGCAGGCCGAAGATTTCCGGCTGCAAGATGTAGCGGCCGGTGATGATGAGGTTCGACGGCGCATCGGCGGGCTTCGGCTTTTCCACCATCTGGGTGATCGCGAACGCCTTGCCCTTGCTCGCGCCCACGCCGACCACGCCGTAGCTCGATACGCGATCCTTGGGCGCCTCTTCCACCGCGATGATGTTGCTGGCGCCGTCGAGTTCGCGCGCCGCGTCGATCATCTGCGCAAGACATCCACGCGGATGCTGCACCAGCACGTCCGGCAGCAGCAGGGCGAACGGCTCGTTGCCGACCAGTTCGCGCGCGCACCACACCGCATGGCCGAGGCCGAGCGGCGATTGCTGGCGGGTGAAGCTGGTGGTCCCCGGTCCCGGCAGGTCGCGCGAAAGGGTTGAGAGCTCCTCGCGTCTGCCGCGCTCGTTGAGCGTCAGCTCAAGCTCAAACTGACGGTCGAAATGGTCCTCGATGATGTTCTTGTTGCGCCCGGTGACGAATATGAAATGCTCGATGCCGGCCTGCCGCGCCTCGTCGACGACATATTGGATCAGCGGCCGGTCCACCACCGGCAGCATTTCCTTCGGCATCGCCTTGGTCGCCGGCAGAAATCGCGTGCCGAGGCCGGCGACGGGGAAAATGGCTTTGCGGAGAGGTTTCATGCGTTGCAGAAAGCATGGACGCGGGGGCTGGTCCAGAACAGAATTGGCTAAAGGGCGTTGTCCGATTCGGCGGCGATCCTAGCTTTAATGCAGCCGCCGCCATTAACGTCCTCGCAATAATATCCGATCACTAGGGTAGGGCGAACGGCCGGAAGAACGAGATGCCGATCTTGGTCCGATCATCGTGCAGCATTTTGATGGCCGCTGTGTTTATAGCGGGCGCGTCTTTGCTTGCGCACGCGCAGCCGACCGGTACCTTGCCGCCGCCCGCCGGGCGCGAGTGGAGCGGCGAATCGGGCGCCTCCGGCCATCCGCTGATGAGCGCGGAAGCGATCCGCGCCGCGGCGGCGAATTTCCGCGGCTGCCTTGAAGGCCTGTGGCCCGCCGCCGCGCGCCGCGGCGTCTCGCGCGCAACTTTCGATGCCCAGATCGCCGCTTTGGCGCCCGACCTGCGGATCATGGATCTGCTCGACAGCCAGCCGGAATTCACCAAATCGTTTTGGGACTATCTCGATGTGCTGGTCACCGACGCACGCATCCAGAAGGGGCGGGAGCTGCTGGAAAAGCATCGCGCGACATTCGATGCGGTCGAGCGCGCCTACGGCGTCGACCGCCATGTGCTGGCGGCGATCTGGGGCGTCGAGACCAATTACGGCGCGATCGCCGGCGACCGGCCGGTGCTGCGTTCGACCGCCACGCTGGCCTGCATCGGCCGCCGGCAGAATTATTTCCGCGATGAATTCATCTCCGCGCTCGAGATCGTCCATCGCCGGGACATTCGGGCCGATCATCTGGTCGGCTCATGGGCCGGCGCTTTCGGCCAGACGCAATTCATGCCGTCGGCATTCCATCGCTTCGCGGTGGATTTCGACGGCGATGGCCTCCGCGACGTGGTCGGTTCGGTCGCCGATCTGATGGCATCGACCGCCAACAAGTTGAAAAAAGGCGGCTGGCTCGCCGGGCAAGGCTGGGGCTACGAGGTGGTCGTGCCGGCGACCTTCAACTTCAAGCTCGCCGACCGCGCCAGCAATCAAGCGATCCACGAATGGGAACGTCTGGGTCTCCAGCGCGTCGGCGGCCACCCGTTCCCGCGTCCGCGCGACCAGGCCTATCTGCTGGTTCCCGCCGGCGTGCAGGGGCCCGGATTCCTGATGCTGCAAAATTTCCGCGCCATCATGAAATACAATCCGGCGGAAACCTACGCGCTCGCCATCGGTCATCTGGCCGACCGGCTGCGCGGCGGCGGGCCTTTCGTGCAGGATTGGCCGCGCTACGAGCGCGCGCTTTCGCGCGCCGAGCGGCTGGAGTTGCAGCAGTTGCTGGAGCGGCGCGGCTACGATGTCGGCGAGCCGGACGGGCAATTGGGCGGCAAGACCCGCGCGGCGATCCGCGACTTCCAGGCCAAGCTCGGCCGGGTTCCCGACGGCTTCGCCTCGGCCTCGATCCTCGACCAGTTGCGCGGCCGTTAAGGCACATTGGAGTAACCACCGGGCGATCTTCAAGTTGACATTTTTGTCGTGCTGTTGACCCTTGCCGGGGACAATCTATCTTTCCGGACGACCGGTCGGCGGATCCCGTATGGCGAAGAAACAGCTGATTTCGCACAGGCTTGCCTCGGCCCTCCTGCTGGCGACGGTGGCCGTGGCCATCGGCCTTAGCGTGCCGGCGCAGGCGCAACGCCGCGGCGGAACTTTTTTCGAGCAATTGTTCGGCCCCCAAGGCGGGAACACGGAAGAGCGGCAGGCGGACTTCTCGCGGGCACCGCCGCCGCGCAAATCCGACAAGGAGGCTACGACGCCGACCACCTCGATCGTGGTCATGGGCGACTCCATGGCCGACTGGCTGGCCTACGGCCTGGAAGACGCTTTCGAAGACGCGCCTGAAATCGGCATCCTGCGCAAGCATCGCGCCTATTCCGGCCTCACCCGCTACGAAGCGCGCAGCGACGCCGATTGGCCGCGTACGGTGCGCGAAATCCTGTCACAGGAACGCGTCGATTACGTCGTGATGATGATCGGATTACAAGATCGCGTGGCGATCCGCGAAGCTCAGCCCGCAAAAAATGCGCCGAAGCCGCGCAAGGGTCAGCCGGACAAGAATGTGCAGGAAAAAAGCCCGCAAGACAAAAATCAGCCGGACAAGAATCAGCAAGAGACAAAGCAGCAGGATCAGGACAAGAATTCGGACGAAAACGATCAGCTCACCATCATCGCGCCCGAACCGCCGCGCACGCCGGGCGGCGCCAATGAATTCCGCTCCGACCGTTGGGCCGAGCTTTACGGCAAGAAGATCGACGACACGGTCGCCGCGCTCAAAAGCAAGGGCATCCCGGTGATCTGGGTCGGATTGCCGGCGATCCGCGGAACGCGCTCGACCGCCGATGTGGTCTATCTCAACGACCTCTATCGCGCGCACGCCGAAAAGGCGGGTATCTTGTACGTCGATGTGTGGGACGGTTTCGTCGATGAGGCCGGCAAATACACCAATCACGGCCCCGATCTGGAAGGCCAGATCCGCCGGCTGCGCGCGGGCGACGGCGTCTATTTCACCAGGTCGGGCGCGCGCAAGCTTGCCCACTACGTCGAGCGCGAATTGCGCCGGCTGATGGCGAACCGCGCCGTTCCGGTGGCGCTGCCGTCGGACGGGCCGCTTGGACCGCAGGCGCCGGATTTGCGGCCGGGCGCGGTGGCGCGGCCGCTCGCCGGTCCGGTATTGCCGCTGGCGGCATCGGTCGCCGGGTCAGATGAACTGCTGGGTGGACGCGGTGTGCGTCCGGCCAACACCGATCCGGTGGCGACCCGCGTTCTCACCAAAGGCGAGCCGGTTTCCGCCGCCCCGGGGCGGGCCGACGATTTCTCCTGGCCGCGTGGCCAGAGCGCGGCGGTTGCGCCAACCGCGGCTTCGGCTGGCGACGAGCCGCCGGCGGCCGCGCCCGCCGCACGCCCGTCCAATCGAAAAAGCCGTAGCGGCCAGGCGGCGCAGGCAGCGGCCCCGGCCAAGCCGCAGGCCGCGCCCGCGAACGCAGCCGCGGCAAGACCGCAACCGCCGCAAGCGCGTCCCACGCCGCGGCCGTTCGCCCGCTCCAACGATCCGTTCGGCTGGTTGCGATAGAGCGATCATTTCGTCATTCCGGGTTCGCTCGCGTTGCTCGCGCCCCGGAATGACGTTTCAGCGCGGCAGCGTCGTCGATCCCATCAGGAATTTATCGATGGCGTGGGCGCATTGCCGCCCTTCACGGATCGCCCAGACCACGAGCGATTGTCCGCGCCGCATGTCGCCGGCTGCAAATACCTTCGCCAGCGAGGATTGATAGCCGGCGGTGTCCGCCTTCACATTGCCGCGCGCATCGAGCGCCAGGCCAAGTGATTTTATCATTCCCTCGTGCAGAGGAGAGACGAACCCCATGGCGAGCAGCACCAGATCGGCCTTGATCTCGAATTCGCTGCCGGGGATAGGCTTGAACTTGTCGTCCACGCGCACGGAGCGAAGCTTCGTCACGCGGCCGTTCTCGCCAGATAATTTCGTCGTCAGCACGGCAAATTCGCGCTCGGCGCCTTCCTCGTGGCTTGAAGATGTACGCAGCTTCAGCGGCCAGTCCGGCCAAGTGAGCATCTTGTTCTCATGCTCCGGCGGCTGCGGCATGATCTCGAAATTGGTCACCGAGAGCGCGCCCTGGCGGATCGAGGTGCCGATGCAGTCGGAACCGGTGTCGCCGCCGCCGATGACGACGACGTGCTTGCCCTGCGCGAGAATGGGTTTGACGTTTCCGAGCGGCTCGCCGCTCACGCGGCGGTTCTGCTGCGGCAGGAAATCCATCGCGAAATAGACGCCGTCGAGATCGCGGCCGGGAATCGGCAGGTCGCGCGGCATTTCCGCGCCGCCGGCAAGCGCCACCGCGTCGTATTCCTTCACCAGCTTTTCCGCCGGCAGCGAAACGCCCACGTCGGCGCCGTAGTGGAAGCGCACGCCTTCCGCCTGCATTTGCGTCACGCGCTTGTCGACGTGATGCTTCTCCATCTTGAAATCGGGAATGCCGTAGCGCATCAACCCGCCGGCTTTCGCCCAGCGCTCGAACACATGCACCTCATGGCCGGCGCGCGCGAGCTGTTGTGCGCATGCAAGCCCCGCCGGCCCGGAGCCGACGACGGCGACTTTCTTTCCGGTTTTCGCGGCCGGCGGCTCGGGCTTGAGGCCCTGTGCGATGGCGCGGTCGGCGATGGCGCATTCGATGGTTTTGATGGTGACCGGATTGTCGTCGATGTTGAGCGTGCAGGACGCCTCGCACGGCGCCGGACAGACGCGGCCGGTGACTTCCGGGAAATTATTGGTGGAGTGGAGATTGCGCGCGGCTTCGTCCCAATTTCCCTTGTAGATGAGGTCGTTCCAGTCCGGGATCTGGTTGTTCACCGGACAGCCGGGCGTTCCCGGTTCGGCCGAGCCGGTGCCCTGGCAATAGGGGATGCCGCAATCCATGCAGCGCGCGGCCTGATCGCGGGTTTCTTTTTCCGGCATCGGCAGGACGAATTCGTGCCAATGCCGAATCCGCTCCTGCACCGGAGCATAATCGCGATCGTTACGATCGATTTCGAGGAAGCCGGTGATCTTACCCATGCTCAGGCACCGGCAGCGAGCAGCGGCTTTTCGGCCTCCTGCGCTTTAAGCTCGGCCAGCGCGCGGCGGTATTCGACCGGCATCACCTTGCGGAACAGCGGGTAATATTTTTTCCAGTCTCCGAGAATCTCAGCGGCGCGGCTGGAGCCGGTGTAGCGGGCGTGATTGCCGATGAGCCGGTGCAGGCGCTCGGCGTCGCCGCGCGTGAGGTCGGCCGTGATGTCGACCTTGCCATGCGCTTCGAGATCGTTGGCGTGGCCGTAGACGCGCTCGGCGACTTCCTCTTCCTCCACGACCGGCTCAAGCTCGACCATTGCGAGGTTGCAGCGCGAGGCGAATGTGCCGTCCTCGTCGAGCACATAGGCGACGCCGCCCGACATGCCGGCGGCGAAGTTGCGGCCGGTCCTGCCCAGCAGCACCACGACCCCGCCGGTCATGTATTCGCAAGCGTGGTCGCCGGCGCCCTCGATAACGGCGATGGCGCCGGAATTGCGCACGGCGAAACGTTCGCCGGCGATGCCGCGGAAATAGCATTCGCCGGCAATCGCACCGTAGAGCACGGTGTTGCCGACGATGATGGATTCCTCCGGCACGATGCCGGCATCCGCCGTCGGCCGGATCACGATGCGTCCGCCCGAGAGGCCTTTGCCGACATAGTCGTTGGCGTCGCCTTCCAGCTCGAAGGTGATGCCGCGCGCGAGCCAGGCGCCAAAGCTCTGCCCGGCGGTGCCGGTAAAGCGCACATGGATGGTGCCGTCGGGCAGGCCGGCATGGCCATAGCGCTTGGCAACCTCGCCCGAAAGCATGCCGCCCGCGGTGCGGTCGGTGTTCTGGATATTGCTTTGCAGCCGCACCGGCGCGCCGCGGTCGAGGGCGGCCTGCGACTCCGCGATCAGCCTGCGGTCGAGGATTTTGTGGATTTTATGATCCTGCGGCTCGCAGTGGAAGATCGGTGTATCTTCGGCTGCCGGCGGCTTGGTGAACAGCTTGGAAAAATCCAGGCCCTTGGCCTTCCAGTGCTCGACGAGCTTGCGGCGGTCGAGCATTTGCATCTGCCCGATCATTTCGTCGAAGCGGCGATAGCCGAGGGCGGCCATCAACTCGCGCACTTCCTCGGCGACGAAGAAGAAGTAGTTGATGACATGCTCGGGCTGGCCCTTGAAGCGCTTGCGCAACACCGGGTCCTGGGTTGCGACGCCGACCGGGCAGGTATTGAGATGGCATTTGCGCATCATGATGCAGCCGGCCGCGATCAAGGGCGCGGTGGCAAAACCGAATTCGTCCGCGCCCAGTATCGCGCCCACCACCACGTCGCGGCCGGTGCGGATGCCGCCGTCGACCTGCACCGCTATGCGGCTGCGCAGGCGGTTGATGACCAGCGTTTGATGCGTCTCGGCCAGTCCGATTTCCCACGGGCTTCCGGCATGCTTGATCGAGGTCAGCGGCGAGGCGCCGGTGCCGCCCTCGAAGCCCGCGATGGTGACGTGATCGGCGCGCGCCTTGGAGACGCCGGCGGCGACGGTGCCGACGCCGACTTCCGAGACAAGTTTCACCGATACGTCCCCGGCCGGATTGACGTTCTTGAGATCGAAGATGAGCTGCGCGAGGTCCTCGATGGAATAAATATCGTGATGCGGCGGCGGCGAAATCAGCCCGACACCCGGCGTCGAATGCCGCACCTTGGCGATGGTGCGGTCGACCTTGTGGCCGGGAAGCTGGCCGCCTTCGCCGGGCTTTGCCCCCTGCGCCATCTTGATCTGCATCATGTCGGAATTGACCAGATATTCCGCGGTGACGCCGAAGCGGCCGGAGGCCACCTGCTTGATCGCCGAGCGCATGGAATCACCGTTCGGCAGCGGCTTGAAGCGATCGGATTCTTCGCCGCCTTCGCCGGTGTTCGACTTGCCGCCGATGCGGTTCATGGCGATGGCGAGCGTGGTGTGCGCCTCGCGCGAGATCGAGCCGAACGACATGGCGCCGGTGGAGAAGCGGCGCACGATGTTCTTGGCCGGTTCGACTTCCTCGATCGGGACCGGCTTGCGGCCGTCATCCTCGGCAGACTTCACGTGGAACAACCCGCGGATGGTCAGCAGCTGCCCGGTCTGCTCGTTGATGATCTTGGCGAAGGCGCGATATTTTTCATACGAGTTGCCGCGCACGGCGTGCTGCAGCGAGGCGACCGTCTCCGGCGTCCAGACATGATCCTCGCCGCGCACGCGCAAGGCATATTCGCCGCCGACATCGAGCATCGAGCGATAAATCGGCGAGTCGCCGAAGGCGTCGCGATGGCGGCGCACGGCCTCTTCCGCGATCTCGGCCAAGCCCACGCCTTCGATGCGGGTCGCGGTGCCGGTGAAATATTTGGCGACGAAATCGGCTTTCAGCCCGACGGCGTCGAAAATCTGCGCGCCGCAATAGGACTGATAGGTGGAAATGCCCATCTTCGACATCACCTTGAGCAGTCCCTTGTCGATCGACTTGATGTAGCGCTTGAGAATTTCCTTTTCGTCGAGCTTCTGCGGCAGATCGTCCTGCATGGCGATCAGCGTCTCGAAGGCGAGATAGGGATTGATCGCTTCGGCGCCGTAACCCGCCAGGCAAGCGAAATGATGCACCTCGCGCGGCTCGGCGGTCTCAATCACCATGCCGACCGAGGTGCGCAGCCCCTTGCGGATGAGATGATGATGCACGGCGGCGCAGGCGAGCAGCGAAGGGATCGGGATGCGGTCGGCGCCCGCCTTGCGGTCGGACAGGACGATGATGTTGGTGCCGGCGCGCACCGCTTCTTCGGCGCGGTCGCATAATTCGTCGATCGCCCATTCCATGCCGGTCGCGCCGTGCTCGGTCGGGAAGGTGATGTCGAAGGTCAAAGACTTGAAGTGGGAATCGCTGACTTCCGAGATCGAGAGGATTTTTTCCAGGTCCGCATTGGTGAGGATCGGCTGGCGCACTTCGAGCCGCTTGGTGGTCGACATTTCCTCAAGACTGAACAGGTTCGGACGCGGCCCGATGATCGACACCAGGCTCATCACCAGCTCTTCGCGAATCGGATCGATCGGCGGGTTGGTGACCTGCGCGAAGTTCTGCTTGAAATAAGTGAACAGCATTTTCGGCTTGTCCGACAACGCCGAGATCGGCGTGTCGTTGCCCATCGAGCCGACGGCTTCCTCGCCGGTCATCGCCATCGGCGTCATCAAAAGCTTGATGTCCTCCTGGGTGTAGCCGAAGGTCTGCTGGCGATCGAGCAGCGAGAGGTTCGAGATCGGCGGGTGATTGCCGGCGGCCGGCAAATCCTCCAGCACGATTTGCGTGCGGGCGAGCCACTCCTTGTAGGGATGGCGGCGCGCGAGCGTGGATTTGAGCTCCTCGTCCGGGATCAGCCGTCCCTCGTCGAGATCGACCAGCAGCATCTTGCCCGGCTGCAAGCGCCACTTCTTGACGATGTCTTTTTCTGCAATCGGCAGCACGCCCATTTCGGAGGCCATGACGATGCGCCCGTCGCGGGTGAGGAAATAGCGCGCGGGGCGCAGGCCGTTGCGGTCGAGCGTGGCGCCGATCTGCCGCCCGTCGGTGAAGGCGATCGCCGCCGGGCCGTCCCACGGCTCCATCAGCGCGGCGTTGTATTCGTAGAACGAGCGGCGCTCCTCATCCATCAGCGGATTGCCGGCCCAGGCCTCCGGGATCATCATCATCATTGCGTGCGCGAGCGAGTAGCCGCCCTGCACCAGGAATTCGAGCGCATTGTCGAAGCACGCGGTGTCGGACTGGCCTTCGTAGGAGATCGGCCACAGCTTGTTGATGTCCTTGCCGAACAGCGGCGAGGATACCGACGCCTGCCGCGCCGCCATCCAATTGACGTTTCCGCGCAATGTGTTGATTTCGCCGTTGTGCGCGATCATCCGGTAGGGATGCGCCAGCGACCAGGTCGGGAAGGTGTTGGTGGAGAAACGCTGGTGCACGAGCGCCAGCGCGCTCTCGAAATCCGGCTCGTGCAGATCGGGATAATAGGTGCCGAGCTGGTCGGCCAGGAACATGCCTTTATAGATGATCGTGCGGCATGAGACCGACACCGGATAATAGCCGGATACGCGCCGCTCGCGCCGCCGGTAGATCGCGTACGAGATCGACTTGCGCAGTATGTAGAGCCGGCGTTCGAATTCGTCCTCGGAAAGCTTCTTCTTGCCGCGGCCGATGAAAACCTGCTGGTGCATGGGCTCGGTCGGCTTGACCGATTCGCCGATGGTGGAATTGTCGCTCGGCACGTCGCGCCAGCCGAGCAAAGTGAGGCCCTCGCGCGCGATCATCTCGCCGTAAATGTCGCGGATGATCTGCCGCCACTCCGGATCGCGCGGCATGAACAGATAGCCGATGGCGTATTGTCCCGGCACCGGCAGCTTGAAGCCAAGCTCGGCCGTCTTGCGGGCGAAGAACTTGTGCGGGATTTGCACCAGGATGCCGGCGCCGTCGCCCATGCGCGGATCGGCGCCGGTGGCGCCGCGATGCTCGAGATTGAGCAGGATGGTCAATCCGTCTTCGACGATCTGGTGCGACTTGCGGCCCTTGATGTCGGCGATGAAACCGACGCCGCAGGAATCCTTGTCGAGCGCGGGATCGTAGAGGCCATGCGCTGCCGGCGTGCCGGGATCGGCGGTGTCGCGGAACGGCAAAGCTTCGTCTGCGCGGGAAAGCTTCGCCACGGAAGTCCTGCGTCCGGGGCTTGCTCTGTCATTCCGTCGCGAAGTCATCTCGCCCTGCCTCGCCGGCGCAGTCTGCCTCCGGCGCACCCGCCTCGTCCGCAGCGCGCGAAAGTCGCCGCGGTTCAAACTGTTCGTACGCGAGAAGGGCAGCCTTGCCCGTGTTCCGGCGCGTGCGGCTGCTCCGCTCGGGCGCCCCGGCTTTTCGGTCGCCTCGCCCATTAGGACAGCATTGCTGTCCTTTAGGAAGATGCCAAATTTTGCCCGCTCGCACAAGGCGGGTCCACGCCGAAATGCATGCAATCCGCCGTTTTGTTGCCGGGCTTCCCCTCGCTCCGCAACAAGCGATCTGCCGGGAAATTGCTTGCGCAAATTTATTGCGCCGCGCCTTGCGCAATCGCGCACGGGATTAACCGTTTTACCGTGAACGCGAGAATACCCGCCAAAACCCGCACGTTTCGTTGACCCTGCCGCATCGCTCGCGGAAGGTGCGGAATGAATTGATGGAGGGTTTTCAATGCGCGAAGTCATTGCGGCGCCCGGCGACGCCGGCGCAGAAAGCATGAACAGGCTTGCGGACCGTCTGGCGTCCGTGGTGCCCCCGCCGGTGGCGGCCACCCTGGCGAGCGCCGGGACTTCGCCGATGCCACGGCCGTCGGCCGCGGTACGCGCGGGTCTTGCCAGCAGCGCGGAGATTTCCTCGCGTGCGGCGCGCCGATCGCAGCGCTCGCGCTCGATTTTCGGCGCCCTGGTCGACAGCTTCGTGCGCGCCTGCGCGTTCATTCCCTATGCGCTGGTTGCGCTGGTGCTGCGCTTTACGATCGCCCGCGAGTTCTTCCTGGCCGGGCAGAGCATGGTCGATGGACCGCGCGTTCCGCTCAACATCCAGGATTTCGAGTTTTCGGTCATCCTGCCGCTCGAAGTGAAGGCGCAGACCTTCGCGCTGTTCCTGACCAAGTTCTCGGCGGTGCCGGTGCCGCCGATGCTCGGCGCTTATCTGGTGAGCTATGCGGAATTCTTCCTGCCGATCTTTCTGATACTCGGTTTTGCGACGCGGTTCTCCGCGCTCGGCTTGCTCATCATCGCCGCGATGATCCAGTTCTATGTGCTGCCGGAGGCATTGTGGACGCTGCACATCTACTGGGCCGCGATCCTGCTGGTGCTGCTCTCGCTCGGGCCCGGCCAGATTTCGGTCGATCACGTCATCCGGTATCTCTCACGCCGCTGATTGCGCTTCGAATTGGCGACATACGGCCTCCCCGCCGGGAGGCCGCATGCGTTTTGGGGGCATTTGCGCGGCGGCGGAGTTAACCACACCGTCAAAGTTGGATTAACCCGCATGCCGGTGCGGGCGTAATCTCAAGCCGAACGAAGGGCCGTGAAGGTCGATGACGCAGGGAGCAGCGCTGTGAATTTCAGATTAGCCAACGGCCTGGCGGCGGCGGCCCTCGGCATGTTGCTGAGTTATCCGGCTGTTGCCGAGCCGGCGCGCATGCGGATGGTGCAGGCGGTCGGCGCCGATGTCCTGCCGCCCTATGAGATCGTCACCATGGTGCGTTCGCTCGGCCTCAATCCGGTGGGCCGGATCACGCGCCAGGGGCCCTATTACGTTCTGCACGCGGTCAATCCGCGCGGGGTGGAAGTGCGCGTCGTGGCCGATGCGCAATTCGGCGATATCCTGTCCGTTGCGCCATTGCGCGCACCGGTAAACTACACCGCGCCGCGCTACGACAGCGGCCCGCGCATCGTCACGGTTCCGCAGGATTACGACCGCGCGTTTCCCGACGACGACGATGAACTGCTTCCCGCGCCGCGCCAGCGCGTTCCGCGCGCACGCGCGCAGCCCCCGCAGTCCCCGCAGCCTCCGCAGGGTTACGACCGCGGGGCGACGGCGCCGCCGCCGCCCGCGCCGCGGCGCGCGGTGCTAAGCCCGCCGGCCTATCGCTCCGATGGCCCCTCGCCGATCAAGCCGCTGCCGCGCCGGCGCGAGATCGACAAGTTCATGCCGCCGCAGCCGGAACCTCACCCGCAAATGGACGCAAGCGAGATTGCACCGGAAGCGGCCGCGAGCGCCCCGCCGCCGACGCCAGAGAGCGTCCTGCCGCCGACGCCGATGCCGGAGAGTGTCCCGCCACCGGCCGATCCTCCGCCGGCCAGTCCTCCTAACCAGTATTCTCCGGTCGCGCCGCTCGAATAAGGCCGTAAAATAAAAGCGCCCCGGAATTCCGGGGCGCTCCACATTTGCGTTCGTGATGGCTTGGCCAGGCCGCCAAATTACGCAGCCTTGTTACGCAGCCAAATTACGCCGCTTTGGCCTCGACCACTTTCGCCTGCTGGGCTTTGCCGTTACCGATCGGGATCGAACGGGGCTTCTTGGCCTCGGGAATCTCGCGCATGAGATCGACGTGCAGGAGACCATTCTCGACCGCGGCGCCCTTGACCTGGACGAAGTCGGCAAGCTGGAAGACGCGCTCGAAGGCGCGGGCTGCGATGCCCTGATAGAGCACCTCGCCGGTCTGCTCCTCTTCCTTGACCTGTTTCTCGCCCTTGATCGTCAGCGTGTTCTCCTTCGCCTCGATCGAGAGTTCGCTCTCGCCAAAGCCGGCGACGGCGACCGTGATGCGATAGTCGTTCTCGCCGGTGCGCTCGATATTGTAGGGCGGGTAGCCTGGGGCGGCGTCAAAGCCGTCGAGCATGGAAAACAGCCGGTCGAAGCCGACGGTCGAACGATAGAGAGGAGCAAGATCGAATGTACGCATGGCATATCCTCCTTGAATTGAGCGACATGCGGGCGGTCCGCCATAAGGGCCGAACCGAACCGTGCGCAGCCTGATTGGCCTGCGCAAACTCCATATGGGAGTGGGGTTTTGGCGCTTCAAGGGGGTGACGGACCGCCCAAAATGGGCATTCCCGCGGGAACTTTTGCTCCCGCGATTGAGCGCGAGCGGCGCCCTGCTATAACGCGAGGCCGAAGGCCGACCCCGCCCCATGAAACTTGTCTCTATTCCCGCCAATCCCGTCCCTGAGGATGCGATCGTGGGCGCGCTCAAGACCCCCGATGGGAAAAATCTGCGCTTCGCGCGCTGGCCGCCGCCGCCCGGCCGCAAGGGGACGGTGTGCGTGTTCCAGGGGCGCGCCGAATACATCGAAAAATATTTCGAGACCGTGCGCGATCTGCATGCGCGCGGCTTCGCGGTGGCGACGCTGGATTGGCGCGGGCAGGGTTTATCGGATCGCGCGCTCTCCGACCCGCGCAAGGGCCATGTCGGCGACTTTTCCGAATACATCGCCGATCTCGACGCCTTCATGGAGCAGGTGGTGCTGCCGGATTGCCCGCCGCCGCTGTTCGCGCTCGGGCATTCCATGGGCGGAACCGTGCTGATCCGCGCCGCATCCGAAGGCCGTCGCTGGTTCGACCGCGTCGTGCTTTCGGCTCCGATGATCGGGTTGCCCAGGCAGTTGAATCCGGTCTACGCCGCGCCGCTGGCGATGTTCCTGCGGATGATCGGCCGCGGCTCGACCTATGTGCCGAACGGGGATGGCGCCCCGAGCGGCGCGCAGGATTTCATCGGCAATGTGCTCACCTCCGATCCGGTGCGCTATACGCGCAACGCCGCGGTACTCGAAGCGGAGCCGGCGCTTGGCGTCGGCGCGCCGACGGTGAGCTGGGCTGCCGCGGCGCTGCGCACGATGCGCAAATTCGCTGCGCCGAACTATCCGAGCCGTATTCGCCAGCCGATCCTGATCGCCGCCGCCGGACGCGACGAAGTTGTTTCAACGCCCGCGATCGAGGAATTCGCCACTCATCTGCTGGCCGGTTCGCATCTCATCGTCGCCGGCAGCCGGCATGAAATCCTGCAGGAGCAGGATCATTACCGCCGGCAGTTCTGGGCGGCCTTCGATGCCTTCGGTCCCGGCACGCCGATGTTCACCTGAGCGTCAGCGATTGAGCATTTCCAGCGCGGCCTTGTGCACGCGCGCATCTCCGGCCGCGACGATGCGTCCGCCCGCGAGCGGCAGATCATTCTCCCAGCTGGTGACGATGCCGCCCGCGCCGGCGATGATCGGGAGCAGCGGCAGGATGTCGTAGGGTTTGAGTTCGGTTTCGATCACCAGATCGATCTGGCCCGCCGCCAGCATGCAATAGGCGTAGCAGTCGCCGCCGTAGCGCGAGAGCCGCACCGCCTCCTCGACGCGCCCGAACGCTGTGCGGTCCGCCTGGTTCATCAGCCGGGGGCTGGTGGTGTAAAGCACGGCGTCGTTGAGATTTGCGCAGGAGCGCACATGCAGGTCGCGCTCGCCGGCCGGTCCGCGGTAATGCGCCGCTTCGCCGTCGCCGGAGAAGCGCTCGCGCGTGAACGGCTGATGCATCATGCCGAACACCGGCTCGCCGAAGCGCGTGAGCCCGATCAATGTGCCCCAGGCCGGCATGCCGGCGATGAACGACTTGGTGCCGTCGATCGGATCGAGCACCCAGACATATTCTGCATCGGCGCGCTCCTCGCCATATTCCTCGCCGATAATGCCATGGTCGGGGAAGCTGCGGCGGATCAGCGTGCGCATGGCGTTCTCAGCCGCGCGGTCGGCGGCGGTGACCGGGTCAAAGCCGCCGGGTTTCTTGTTTTCGACGGCCAGCGCGGTGCGAAAAAACGGCAGGATGGTATCGCCCGAGACGCTGGCGAGCTGATCGACGAAAGCCGTGAAATCGATTGCCGTCATGCCGCCCGCCGATGAGTTCCGCCGCCATCCGACCTATCGGAGAAGGGCATGGCGGGCAACCGCTATCGCGGCTTGTGAGCGTAGTCTTGCCATGCGAGGAGGACGCTGGCGGGGCCAGATGCGTGGGCAAGAAAACGATCAAGACCGGAGCGGGGCTGCTGCTATGCCGGGCAAAAGCGGCAGGCTCAAAGCCGCCGGCTGGAGCGCAGTCGCGCTGGTGGCGACGCTGGTCTTTCACTATACGATCAGTCAATTCCTGCGAAATTCGGTTGCGGTCATCGCGCCCGATCTGGTGGTGGAACTGTCGCTGTCCGCCGCCGAACTCGGATTATTGTCGAGTGCGTTCTTTCTGGTTTTTGCATCCGTTCAATTGCCGCTCGGAGTGGCGCTCGATCGCTTCGGCCCCAAGCGCTGCATGCTGGCGGGTGCGGGCATCACGGTCGCCGGCATCCTGGTCTTTGCTTTCGCCGGCGGGCCGTTCGGGCTCACTGCCGGCCGGGCGTTGATGGGAATCGGCTGCTCGGTTTCGCTGGTGGGCCCGCTTGCGCTCTATGCCCAGCTTTTTTCGTCCGATCGCTTCGCCACGCTCACCGGCCTGCAAATCGGCTTCGGCAATATCGGCACTCTGTTCGCTACCGCGCCGCTCGCGCTCGCCACCGCCGCATTTGGCTGGCGCAATTCGTTCCTCGGCGCCGCCGCTATCACGCTGCTGGCGGCGCTTGCGGTGGCGTTTGTGGTCAAAGAGGAGGTGGCGGGCCCCGCGCCGATCAAGCACAGGGAAACATTCGCGGAAAATCTGGCCGGGATCCTCGCGGTGTTCCGTACGCCATCGGTATGGCGACTCTATTTCATGCAGTTCGCCGGCTATTCGAGTTTCGCCTTGCTGATCGGACTTTGGGGCGGGCCTTATCTGACGCACATCTACGGCTTCGATCTCGCCGCACGCGGGGACCTGCTGTTCATCGGTGTGGTCGGAATGGCGGTCGGCTCGATCGCGTGGGGACCGACGGATCGGCTTTTCCGCAGTTATAAACGTCCGGTGCTGCTGGGGGCGAGCCTCACAGGGGCATGTTTGATGACGCTTGCCTTCTTCGGTGCCTTGCCGCGTCCGTTGCTGCCGGTATGGTTCGCTGCTCTCGGCGCGTTCAACGGCTATGCCGTTCTTCTGTTCGCGCAGGGCCGCACGCTGTTCCCGCCGCACCTGGTCGGGCGCGGCCTCACTCTGCTCAATGCCGGGGCTATGAGTGGAGTGTTCGTGACCCAGATTTTGAGCGGCCTGGTGATCGATGCTTTCCCGGCCGAGCCGGGCGGGGCCTATCCGCTGGACGCATACCGGCTGATTTTTGCCCTACAGGCGATGCTGTTATTTTTAGCGTGTTGGCCCTATTTGCGGTCTCCAGACGCCTGGCGGGGCAAGGAAAAGCCTTGATACTTGGGAACCAGCCATGCGTAAAAAGCATGGGAATTAGGGCGGCGACCCTTGCACTTTGTGCACCGCATTGTAAATTACTGCAATGCGGTAGCGAGAACTATCGTTGCCCTCCTTGGGCGTTTCCTCCCTAGACTTGGGCCGCTTGCCAACGCGAGCGGCCCTTTTTTTGTCTTTTGGGCTTTGCGAGCTTTACTCCGCCGCGGCGCGGTAGGGCCGCAGTTCTTCGAGCGGAATGTCGGCCAGCAGGTCGGCCACGGTCTCCAGGTCCAGGCTTAGGCGGGCGAAGGAGGGCGAGCGTTCATGCCGCCGCTCGTCCATGTAGAGCGCGCGGTTGATCTCCAGCTGGATCGTATGCAGGCCGGCGGCCGGATTGCCGTAATGCTCGGTGATGAAGCCGCCAGCATAGGGCTTGTTGCGGCTTACCGTATAGCCGAGCCCGCGCAGGGTCTTTTCCACCGTTTCCGCCACGATGCCGGTGCAACTGGTTCCGTAACGGTCGCCGAGCACGAATTCGGGCCGCGGCCGCTCGTCTTTGCTGCCTGCGGTCGACGGCATGGAATGGCAATCGATCAGCACGGCGGCGCCGAAGTTCCGCTGCAGCCGCGTGAACAGCCGCCGCAGCGCGCGGTGATAGGGCTTGTACAGCCCTTCGATCCGGCGCAACGCGTCGTCCACCGGGAGGCGCTGGCCGTAGATTTCCTGCGCGTCGCCGACCACCCGCGCGACGGTGCCGAGCCCGCCCGCCACCCGCATCGAGCGGGTATTGGCGAAGGACGGCAGCCGGCCCTCGAACATGCGCGGATCGAGCTCGTAGGGCTCGCGGTTCACATCGACGAAACAGCGCGGAAAATGCGCGCGCATCAGCGGAAATCCGCGCGCGACGACGCCGGCCACAAGCTCATCGACAAAACTGTCTTCCGAGCGCCGCAGCGTCGCGAGATCGAGCCGCGCTGCGGTCAGGAAGGCGCGCGGATAGATGCTGCCGCTATGGGGGGAGTTAAAGGCGATCGGCCCGCGTTCCTTGGCAGGCTCGAGAATCTCAAAAGGCGGGTCGAGCTCGTCGCGGATTTCACTCATGGCGGGCAGGCGGCCTTTGCATTGCAGGCTTGGGTAGCCTGTCTGTCCGGGGGCGTCCCTTAATCCTTTATACCTTCTATTGTCCATGTGGGGGCGCCGAAAGCCAAGATCGGCCTTAGGTTCACCCGATATTTACCCGTCATAAGTCTTATGGGGACGGGGAAAACCCGCCAAAAGCCGACTGGAACGAGCGCAGGGAATGCCGAAGATCCTTCTTGCCGAAGACGATACCGACATGCGGCGCTTTCTGGTGAAAGCATTGGAGAATGCCGGCTTTGACGTCACTTCCTACGATAACGGGCTGTCCGCCTACCAGCGGCTGCGCGAGGAGCCTTTCGAGCTGCTGTTGACCGACATCGTCATGCCGGAAATGGACGGCATCGAGCTTGCCCGCCGCGCGGCCGAGCTCGATCCCGACATCAAGATCATGTTCATCACCGGCTTTGCCGCGGTGGCGCTGAATGCGGATTCCACCGCGCCCAAGCATGCCAAGGTGCTCTCCAAGCCGATCCATTTGCGCGATCTGGTCAACGAAGTGAACAAGATGCTGGCGGCATAACGCATGATCCCGAAAAGTGGGTACCGGTTTTCGGAATAGATCATTCGCAAATATAAGGCCGCGGTGCTTTCGTCTCCTTGCCTCGTTCTTTTTAAGCCGATATGACCAACGCCGGTTCGGGCGCGTAGCTCAGCGGAAGAGCACCTCCTTGACATGGAGGGGGTCACAGGTTCGATCCCTGTCGCGCCCACCACGCACTCAGGCCATCTGCCGATTTGTGGAGACTTGCCAGATCCGCCCGCCGTTGGCGGGCTTTCTTGGCACCGATCTCGATTTTTTGGTCTCCGCCGATACAGTGTGCCCTTTTTCGGGGTCCGGTCTCTGCCGCAGAAAATCCCGTTCTTGGCGGCTGAACTGCTGGGCGCGTTTCGGTTACGAAAAGCGGAACAACTTTCCACCCTCCCTGTGGAATTGCCCGTGCCGCCCGGTCTCCAAATCGAGCGTCAATCCGGGCGGCTCGGTTAAGTTGGCTGAGCCAACCCGAGTCGTTCAAGCTGGCGCGACCATTCGGCTGGCGCATCGCGCAAGCTGGCGACGCCAATGCCGCGGGGGAGGCGACCCTCAACGGCGGCGTTGACGAGGGCTGGAGCGATGAAGGCCATCGAGATCGTCATATTGACGTGACGGACGCTGCATTTATGACGCGCGGCAATCTGCTCGACCCCCTGTGCCGCCCCGGAGACGATCTCGTTCAGCCAGTCGCGGCCACGTGCGATGGACTTGAGCAGAGCCGCTCGTCGCTCGGCCTTAATGGGGCGGACTTTGTGCCGTAAGACAGAAGGTGGCAGCAGGATCTCGCGAAACTTCTTTGATGGCGGTTTGCACCAAGGGATCAGCAGTAAGGAGCCGTTCGCGTCGTCGCTTGATCCCAACGGATCGCGCTCGGAGACTTGATCGACATCCATAGCTCCATCCGCGTCCGGCGGCTTAAGCCGAACTACCAACTGGTTCTTGCGGATCTCGATGCGAGAGACGTTTGCCGCGACGATACTGCGATCTGTTCGGTTTGGGTCCGCTGTCGACCTGTTCCGATCGCCGAGATGCACTGCAAGCGCGTTGATCACTACGGCTTCGATGTCCGCGGCAGGCACGCGGGCGACTGAGCCGGAAGGCGACTTCGCACGGCCACGAAGATGAGGTTGGGACACGTAATACCGATAGCGCACCCTGTTTTTGGTCGCGTGTGTTGGAACCATGGGGTGACCAGCATCGTCGAACAGCAACCCGGACAGCAAAGCGGCGGACTTATTTCGCGTCACAGTCCGGTGAGACCACTGTTCCGTCAGCTTCGCCTGGACCGCCTCAAAGAGTTCGCGAGCCATGAGCGGCGGCTGGGGGCCGGGGCAGATCTCGTTCTTGTATCGAACCTCTCCGACATAAAAGCAGTTACGCAACATATAAAAGAGAGGGCCTTGCGTGAATGCAACGCCGCCTCTCGTGCCGCCGGTCGACAGCTTCCGGATCTTGGTTCGTAAATTGCGTTCTCGAAGGTCGATCACCAGCCGATTGACGCTTCCTAACTCCAGGTATCGTCTGAAGATCGTTCGGACCTGCTCGGCCTCTTCCTCCACGATGAGGAGTTTGCCATCCTTTAATTCGTAGCCCAGCGGCACCATTCCACCCACCCAGAGCCCCTTACGCTTGGAGGCGGCGATCTTGTCGCGAATACGCTCGGAGGTGACCTCCCGCTCGAATTGCGCGAACGACAGCAGCACGTTGAGGGTCAGCCGTCCCATCGAGGTGGTGGTATTGAACTGCTGGGTAACCGAGACGAACGAGACACCATGGGCATCGAACAATTCCACCAGCTTGGCAAAGTCCGCCAGTGACCGCGTAAGCCGGTCGACCTTGTAGACAACGATGACATTGACCTTGCGCGCCGCGACGTCGGCCAGCAGGCTCTGCAGGGCAGGACGGTTGGTCGAGCCGCCAGAGAATCCGCCGTCGTCATATCTTGTGCGGACCAGCGCCCAATGGGCATGAGCCTGGCTGCGGATATAAGCTGAGGCTGCGTCGTACTGGGCGTCCAGCGAGTTAAACTCTTGGTCGAGACCAGAATCCGTCGAAACCCGTGTATAGATCGCGCACCGGACTGCTTTGCTCGCGGCCGTCATTGCTTCACCTCGTCCGGTCTTTTGTCCCGCAAGCCGAAAAAGCGTGGACCGTTCCATTTGGTCCCGGTGATCGCATAAGCGATTCTTGACAAGCTGTCGTAGGTGCTGGCTTCCCAGGCGAAACCCTCCTTGACGACCATCACTTGATGGGTCTGACCATTCCATTCCCGCGTGAGGGTCGTGCCCGGCAAGAGTTCGCGCCGCCGCTGGTCGAATGCATCGGTCAACGGGACAACCTCAGTTCCGGATCGAGCTGATCCAATTTTCTTCAAGAGCCGCAGGGTCTCCGCGTCGAGATCGCCCAGAGCCTCGGCCTGGATACTGTAGGCGACTATTGCGAACAGAAGATGCCGGGACAGGTGAGGGGGCGCCTCTTGCCCGGTCACGCTTAGCCACCGGGCCCTCAAACCCTTGAGTTCGAGACCGCGCAGATGCGCGATCTCCTCTTCTAATGAAACTTTGATTGGCCCTCGCGCAACCGGTCTTGACCGTCGCATTGCATCAGGCCGCTTTGTTTGTTTTTATGTTTGCGGCAGACGAAGCAGTGCGATCATTGATCCGATAGATGCGTCCGTTTTCACCAACTCCCGAAATCAGATCGAGACCGAGTTTCTTGCGAACGATGCCGGCGAGGAAACCCCGCACCGAATGCTGCTGCCACCCCGTAGCCTGCACCATTGCATCAATTGTGGCGCCGGCCGACGCACGCAGCATCGCGATCACCCTGGCCTGTTTGGTGTTCGATCGTTGCTTGTTTTTGGTAGCGATGGGCGCGGAAGGACCAGCGCCGGGCAGCTTCATCTGTTGCAGTGCTGGCTTGCGAGCGGCGGACCGGATTTTCTTACGATTTTTCGACTTGGCGCGCGCGTCTCTGAACTTGCCGGACTGCTTGGATGTTGTCATGGTCATGGGATCCTCGTGGCATCAACGCGGCGCTGTCCGCCGCACTGCCACAGCCCCACCCAGGCGACACACCCGGCGGGGCAGATCCCGAGGCCCTCAACTCACCCCGAGCCTGCACAGTAACGCTCCAATCGCACCCGGATGCCAGTCATTTCTGAGGGATTGTTACCGCCGGTCATCTTCGGTAAAAACATCGGAATCTAGGGTTTTAATCCCACAACGGTATGCACTTGATGGCGCTCGCGTTGATCGTCGCACCTGCGGGCGCGTGTCTATGGGCGAACGTCACGTGATAGACGAATTTCGCGCCGATTAATTGGCTACTGAGGCAGCGCCGGTAGCTCAGCTAGCTAGCAGTCCGCTGAAAAACCTGGAAATCGGTATTTTTGCTCGCATTTTATAGAGTGCTTGGTCCCAGCGAAGGCAACGGTTTCTTGGGGCGCTCGAAGTACTTTGGCGTGTTGTGACCGCAAGCCCGCCTACGCCGCAACGAGTTTTGGAATGCGGATCAGATTGTAGGCGATCAGATTGAGCATGAAGTCGGCGGCAACGCGGCCTATGCCGCGATGTTTGGTCTTGCGCATGGTGCCGTGCTGCTTGCCCCAGCCGAAGATGCATTCGATCATGGCGCGGCACGTTTGCGACATGCCATAGCCCTTATGCCGCGTGGTGCGTTCGTCGATGGTGCTGCGACGGCTCTTGCCGTTTTTGTTGATGCCATTGTTCTGCGTCACATGCGGTGTGACGTTGCTGGCGCGAAGATTGGCCACATGATCGGCCGTGTCATAGGCCTTGTCTTCACCGGCCGTGATGCGGCGGCCGGCGACTTTGCTCTTGGCCTTGAGCATGATCTCCGAAGCGCGGCGCTCGGCGGTGCCATTGGCGTGGGTGACCATGCCGGCCACGGCAAGCCCATGCCGGTTCTCCATGGTGACGTGGCCCATGTAGGAGAGCTTGGCCTCCCGCCCGGCGGCCTTGCGGTAAAGACGGCTGTCGGGGTCGGTCGTACTGGCATGGGTGTCATTCTTGCGCTTCTGCCCGTGGAAGTTTGCGCCGCCGTCTTCGTCGCCGCTGCCGTCCTTGGGGCGAAAACTCTTCTGTGAAGCCCAGGCCTCGATCAGTGTTCCGTCCACTGAAAAATGCTCGTCCGACAACAGCGGTTTGACCTGCGCATGGTTCAGAAGGCTGCTCATGAACTTCGTAAACACCTCGCCGTTCTGCAACCGGTCGCGGTTCTTCGTGAAGGTGGTCGGGTCCCAGACCGGATCGTCTGGCGATAACCCCACGAACCACCGGTACAAAAGATTGTAATCCAATTGTTCCATGAGCTGTCGTTCCGACCGAATGCCGTAGAACACTTGCAGCAGCAATGCGCTCAGCAATTGCTCCGGAGGGATCGAGGGCCGTCCCTCGCTTGCGTAGAGCTTGCCCAAGCTGCGGTTCAGCTCACCGAGCACCTCACGGACAAGCTCCCGGATCTTCCTCAACGGATGGTCCGCCGGTATCCGCGCCTCCGGCGAGATATAAGAAAACAACCCGCCCTGATCCTCAAATGCGCCCCGCATGCCAGCCTCCGACGATTCGTGATACAAAACTGAATCATCATACTATCGCCGTGGCGATGGGTTTTTCAGCAGACTGCTAGAGCACCAGACTACGAATCTGGGGGTCGAAGGTTCGAATCCTTTCGGGCGCGCCATTAAATCAAGCATTTCGACGAAACGCCGTGCTAATCGCACGGCAATCGCACGGGACCCCAAGCAGGCGGATGGTTTGGTCGATGGAGCAGCTGACTCTTAATCAGCGGGTCGCAGGTTCGAGCCCTGCTGCGCCCACCAGCTAACCCCATAAAATCAAAGAATAATCTGCGGCCTCCCGCAAGCGCACCTTATTCCAGCATGGCGCCAACTAAGGG
>CAMAWF010000033.1 GCA_945861895.1 Rhizobium sp. Q54 | reverse complement strand
GCGAGCAGCACCGTGAACAGGATGGCCGCTGCATCGGTCATGCGCGCCGGCACGTCATCCGCACGCTGCCGCAGCAGGTAGCCGGCTGTCCAAAACGCAGCGGCCGGTGCGCCGTAACCGTAAAGCAGCCAGTTGAAAACGGGCGTGCTGCCGATGTCGTCGCCGACGATGCGCGGCTCGTAGCCGATCCGCAGCGTCACCAGCACAACGATGATCGCCGCGAGCTGGCGCAGGAACGGCAATGGGCGCTGTTGCGCGATCCAGGCAATGCCCGGCACCATCAGTGCCAGCCCGACGGTGAGCCAGCCTTTTTCCAAAGCAAAGGTCAATGTGAGCGCGAGAGAGGCAACAGCGCCGGTGGCAAAGATCGCCGTGCCGGCGGCAAGGCCGGGGCGCGGCGGGCGCTTTATCAGTGTCTCGGCCGCAACCGCATAGAGCGCGGCAAGCAGCAGCGCGAGCGCGGCGAACGGAATTGAGCGTTCGAATTCCGCGACGCGATAATAGAGCGCGATGAGAATGGCGAGCGGGGCGAAGGCCGCCGCCGCGGCCCACAGGATAGGTGCGAGCGGCTTTTCGGATCGGCCCTGGGCGAAGAACCCGGACAGCCCAAACAGCACCGCATAGAAGGCGCCGAACGCCAGATGGAGTCCGACCGCAGCGCGAGCCGGTTCGGGAATGGCGCCGGCGACCGGGCCGGCGGGAAGGATGTTGCCGTTGAAGATCGGCCCGGCCATCCAATGCAGCATGACGACGGCAGCAAGCACGGCCGCCGCCGGCACGACGGCGACGGCAGCGTCACTTCGCCAGGCAATGCCGACCGTCGCCGCGCAAAGCAGCGCAAAGACCGTCAAGGCCGGCAGGTCGTCGATGCCGGCGATCGCGAGAAGCGCTGCGGCAATCAGATAGGCGCCGAGCACGCCGGATGAGACACGGTCAATCTCCCCCGCTGCCGCAGGCGGACCATAAAGCACACCCGCCACGATCAAGGCTGCGGCGAGCGCGTATCCGGCAACGACATGAAACAGGCGCGCAGCAAGGCCGTCGATCGCGCCGCCGAGGCCGGCCAGTGCCCACAGCGCAGCAATAACAGCGGCAGTGATGGCAAGCCACTTCCACATTCGCAGACGCGCGAGCGCAAAGGCGGCAGCGGTAACAACCGCGAGGTAGAGATACAGCGCCCAGTAGTTCGGCTCTTTCGTCGCGATCAGCAGCGGCGTGACAAAGGCGCCGACAAGACCAAGTCCGGCCAGCGCAGGGCCGTGCAGCAGGGCGGCAGCCAGTGTGGCGAGCGCGACGACGCCGAGCAGAACAAATGCCGCGGCGGCGGGCAGAAAACCATAAAGCGCGAAAGCGCCATATACGGTTGCATAGGCGACCACCGTTCCGGCGGCGGTGAGGATGCTCGGGATATGCTGTCTGGGAATTCCGGCAATGCCGGTTGCGATTTCTTTGCGCCGCGCCCATTCGCCGGCGGCGATGAGTGCGAGCGCCAGCAGTGCCGCCAGCATGATGCGCACGCCGGGCCCGATCAGGCCCTGTTCGATGGAATAGCGGACCAGGAAGATGCCGCCGAGCGCCAATGCAAGCCCGCCGACCCAGACGACCCATTGCGTGCCAAATCGTTGCTCGAAGCCGATGGTCTCTTGCTTTGGCGGCGGCGATGGCGGCGTTCCAGGCGGCGCGGATGCGGGTGGCGTTTCTGCCTTTTTGCTTGTGGCGATTGCAGCCGGTGCCGCCGGAGCGGGCGGCGCCGGTGCAACGGCAGGCGCCGGGACGGGAGAGGCCGCGGGCGCGCCGCTCTCCAATGCCATGATGCGCGCTTGCAGCAGGTTCAGGCGGGTGCGCGCGCCCAGGGCCGTCACCAGCGCGAAAACCGCCATGACCGGAAACGCAAGGCCCAGTAAAACGAGTAAAAGTTCGAGCATCGCCAACCCCCGGCGTCATACACCAAGCGGTCATGGTAGGTCGTGGCGAAATGTTATGAAAGCCGCTTCAATGCGCCCGCCGCAAAGGCTGTTCTCAGGCTGCCGTCAAATCAAATCGAGCCGGAACGGATCGCCTTCATGGCCGCCATTGCCCAGGCCGATGGTTTCGACCGCGCGGACCATGCGGCCGTTGCGTCCGAGCAATTGATCGCCGAGCGCGACGATGCGGGCATTGGGTTGCGCAGTGGCCGAGGCGTTGCGGATATCCCAGGCGATCTTGGCCTCCTCGCGCTTGGGGTTGAGCGCGCATGCGGCGACGAATGCGCCGGCGGTGGAGCGGCTGATGCCGGCATAGCAATGCACCACCATCGGCGCTGCGCGATCCCATTTCGTCACGAATTCGATGAGCTGCGAGACGTGCTCCTGCGCGGGAGGAGTTTGCCCGTCGATCGCATCGACAATATCGTCCATGCCGAGAATGAGATGGTTCGCCGGCGCGACCACTGGCGGCCGCACCACGCGATCGACGGTGCGCAGCAATGTGATGATGTGGCGGGCGCCGGTTTCCTCGACGGTGCGATGCAGCCGCGCCAGTGAGCAGACGTGAATCATGATTGCATCATATCTATTCTCGTAAACGGATTGTGCAATGCTTCAGGCTTTCATCAGTTTGGTAAAGCGATCGAGATAGCGCGCCTGCGCGGTCTCGGCCGGCCAGGGCACCAGGTAATCGCGCTCCAGCGTGCTGGAGAATTTCGGCGGCTTGCCGAAAAATCGCCGCGCCTCGGCGGGATCGAACCCGGCCAGCCGCGTTGCCTCGAAAAAGGCCGCGCCCCGGTCGGCATCCTTGATCAACTTTTGCAGGCTTGGTGAAAGCGTCGCAGGCAAGCCGAAGCGCACATGGATAGCTGCGAGCAGGCGCAGCTCCACCGCCTTGTAGCTGTCGCCGATCACCGCCTTGAACGGCGAGATCATGTCGCCGATCACATATTCCGGCGCATCGTGCAGCAGCACCGCGAGCCGGCCCTTGTCGTCGAGCCGCGGCACCTTCTGCCGCGCAATCGCCTCGACCAGCAAGGCATGTTGCGCAACCGAATAGATGTGCGCGCCCTTGGTCTGGCCATTCCAGCGCGCGACGCGGGCGAGCCCATGGGCGATGTCCTCCATCTCCACGTCGAGCGGCGAGGGGTCGAGCAGATCGAGCCTTCGGCCCGAAAGCATGCGCTGCCAGGCGCGGGCAGTGGCGGTTCTTGCGGCTTTGGATTTTGCCGCGCGTTTGCTCATCGGCGTATGCCAAGCTTATTGCAATCGGCGTGGCGGTGGCAGTTCAGCAGATGGTCGTTGACCATGCCGACCGCCTGCATGAAGGCGTAGACGATGGTCGGCCCGCAGAATTTGAACCCACGGCTCGACAGTTCCTTGGAAATTCTGCGCGACAGGTCGGTTTCCGCCGGGACTTCTTTGCTGGTCCGGAAACGGTTGGTCTTCGGCTCGCCGTCGAGGAAGTCCCACAGAAAATCCGAAAATCCAGGCCCGCTCTCCATGATCTTGAGCCAGCCGCGCGCGGAGGCGACCGCGCCTTCGATCTTGGCGCGGTTGCGCACGATGCCGGCATCCTGCATCAACGCGTTTTTCTTCTTCGGCGTATAGCGCGCGATTCTTTCCGGGGCGAAGCCGCCGAAAGCGCGGCGAAAATTCTCCCGCTTGCGCAGAATCGTGATCCAGGAGAGCCCGGCCTGAAATCCGTCAAGCACCAGTTTTTCGTAAAGCGCGCGGTCGTCGAATTCCGGCACGCCCCATTCCTCATCGTGATAGGCGACGTAGAGCGGATCGGCGCCCGGCCACGGACAGCGATGCAGCCCGTCGGCGTGCAGGATGGTCGTCGTCGCGCGTTTCATTCCGCCGCTTTCGTCTCGCCGGGAAAGCGGAATTGCGCCCAGCCGGGTTTCACCGGGCGGATGGCGATGCCGCCGGCTTGCAGCGACGCGCCATTGGCCAACGCCTCTTCCACGCGGTCGAGACGCAGCATGGCGAGGCCGCGTCCGGCTGCGGTCGAACCGAGCGTGCCGACGGATTTGCCGCCCGCCATCACAGGAAGACCCGACACCGGCGCGAATTCGTCATAAACGATTGGCACGATGCGCGTGCGGGCGTTGGCGCGATGTTCGATGCGGGAGACTACCTCCTGTCCGACATAGCAGCCCTTTTCGAAATCGACGCCGGCAAGCTGGTCCATGTCGGTCTCGTGCGGGAAGGCGGCGCCGTAGATGAAATCATGGCCGCCGCGCGGAACGCCAAGTGCGATGCGGTGTGCCTCGTAGGATTCCGCGTCCACCAGCGTAGCGCCGAGATCAGCCGCGGCCTCCTGCGCCAGATGCGGCGGCAGCAATACACGACTGCCCAAAGCGGCAAGCCGCGGGTCGGGGAAACATAAGCCGTATTCGGTTTTGCTCGCGACTGCGTCGCCCCAGACCGCGAGCACGCCGAGGGCTTGCGATAAATCCTCCACCGTCACTTTGGCGCGCAGCTTGTAGAAATTGAGCTTGGCGACCAGCGCGGCACTCAACGCGCGCGGGCAGTCGAGGAGAAAGCCGCCGCCGTCCGCCGGTTCCGCTTCGGCGACGAGAAAATCAACGATGATCTTGCCCTGCGGGGTGAGCAGGGCGGCAAAGCGCGGCGCCGATGGCGTCATGGTACCGATATCGGTGGTGACGAGGCCATTGAGGAAGCGCCGGGCATCGTCGCCGGCGACCTTGACCACCCCGCGTTCGGGAAGAAGCGCTGCCTGCATTTAATTCTCTTGCCAGAAGTTGCGGCGAAACGTAAGCGCTCGCGGCGGCAACTAAAAGCCATGCGTGCGCGGCATAAATTAAATAATGGCCGAAACCTGCGATCTGATCCTCAAGGGCGGCATCGTCGATCGCAAGCGCCGGGAGACGATTACCGACCGCTGGCTGGCCGCGCGCGCCGGCTGGACCCCTATGACGGCATGCAGGTCACCGGCTGGCCGGTCGGGAGCCTCCCGGCGGTAATGGAATGTGGCAAGGGCAACTGGTAAGGCCCGCGCAGGGCGAGCGGGTGCGGTTCTGGGAGACGCTGGCGAATTGAACGCAACAATCGCCATTCGGCTTTCGCCTGCGCGCGATGCCCGGCAGGCGGAGTTTTCCCCAGGCAATATTCCAGCCCGCGGCCTGTGGAATTGAAAAATACCACCGAGTCTCTATGACCAAGCCGGGGGCCACCGCCCACGCTGGGCTTGCTGGGAGGTGGTGTTGGAGTATGAGCGCCGATCTCCTTTCTCTACGCATGTTGGTGATATCCGGCGCGCGGCCGGAGCGCGATCTTTGGCGCCAGGGCGCCGGGCTGGCATCGGTGCCGATCGAGATCGTGGAAGCCGACGCGGCGAGGGCGGCCTGCGCGCGGCTGGCGCGCGGCGGCATCGACATCGTGATTCTCGATTCCGCGTTGACCGACTGCGCCAGTGTGGCGAAAGCCGCGCGCGCGGCTGCGCCGGGCCCGTTCGTGGTCGCTGCCGCTCCCGCCAATAACGTTGCCGCGGGCCGCGTCGAAGGCGCCGACGGCGTGATTGCGAAGCCGGCGACCGTCGAGGAGGCGCGCGACCAGGTCGAGCGCTGCATTCGTGTGCGGCTGCCGACGCGCGTACTGATCGTCGACGATTCGGGGACGATGCGCAGTATCGTGCGCAAGATATTGTCCGGGTGCCGCTACGCGCTGGAGGTTTCCGAAGCGGAGGAAGGCATCGCGGCATTGACGCAGATGAAAACTGGAAATTTCGACATGGTCTTTGTCGATTACAACATGCCGGGACTCAACGGCATCGAGACTTTGTCCGAAATCAAACGGGAAAATCCTCGCGTCGCAGTCGTGATGATGACCTCGACCGTGGACGACGCCATCGCGGATCGTGCCCACGCTGCCGGCGCTGCGGCATTCCTGAAGAAGCCATTTTTCCCGAAGGATATCGATGCCGTTCTCGAACGCTTCTTTGGCTTGAACGTGCAGGGCCGCTGAGCCGATCCGGACAAATACGAATTTATAAATTGGATGCGGGGGGGCGACCCCGCCGGCCGGGCGGCCGTTATTGCCGCTGTTGCTCGACCGAAAATTCGCCGTTGCGGATGCGCACGGCCAAGCCCTCGGCAAAACTGGCGGCGGCTTCCTCGCCATAGGTGGTGACAAATTCGGCGAAGGCGGTGAACAGGCTGGCCTGCGCCAGGCAATCGCCGTCGATCCCGTCGTGCCGCGCTTCCGCCCAGGCTTCCTGCAGATAGCCGAGAGCTACCCGCTTCTGCTCAAGGTCGGGCATTGGCCCGCGAGATTCGATCGTGCGCGTCACCGAAAACACTTTCAAAAATGGCGTCTGTAACGCCCCAAAATCGAGGTGACGTTATCATGGGCCTACGACCCGCCTAGGGCGCACCTCGGAGAAAGGTTAATAACGGCGGGGTATTTGAAGTTAATTGGCGTAACGGGCGGTGATTTCGCGGGAAATCTTGGCGCCCTCGTCGAGATAGCGGCGAATGGCGAAATCCGCCGCCGGGGTGCAGGTGCGGTAGGTCTGCTGGAAGCCGCGGTAGCCGCGATTAAAGCTTGCCACAATGCGAGTGCGCCGGTCGCCGGTCGGGGCCTCGGCGTCGATCAGGGCCTGCATCTCATTGCGCCACTTCTGACCCTCATTGGAGCCGCAGATCTCGCGCAAATAATGCAGCGCGCCCAGGATCTCGGACAGACGCTGCAATTCGCCGTCGAACGGCGCGGGCCCGCCCTCGATGGCGCGCGCCGGCACGGCGAGGGAGGACAACAGGAGCGTCAAAATCAGTGTGCGCTTGAGCATCGGTGGCTTGTTTGTGTGAATGGCCGAGATATGCACCCGGAGGACCTGGGCCGCAAGCCTGGGAGTTAATGCTGTTTGCTATCGTTAAGCCGCACGAATGCTTCAGCGACGATCTCGGCAAGCCCTTCGGTCGTTTGCAGGCCGTCAAGCATAGACGGATGCATCCATCTCGCCTCGGCCAGTTCCTCGCCCGGGGCCGCTTCGCCCGCGATCCAGCGTGCGGCAAAGGCCAGCACCACGAAATGCCGCTCAACCCGGCCCGCGGCATCGCGAACGATCACCTCGCGGTGGCCGGCGAGCGCCACCGGCTCGATCGTCAGCGAGGTTTCCTCCCGCACTTCGCGTATCACGGCTTCCATCAGCGTCTCGCCCGTCTCCACCGCTCCGCCCGGCAGCGTATGGATGCCCTGCGCCGGAGCGCAGGCGCGCCGCACGATCAGCACCTTGCCGTCACGCACGATCGCGGCGCTGACGGCGAGATAAGGCCGGTCGGGATAGGTCCGGGGATCGCCCACGTGGCTCAACGTTTCATCAGCCCATCGACCACGGCCTGCGGCACCGCGGGATGAGCGGTGTCGCTGGCGGCTTCGCCGTTGATAACGGCGCCGGTGCGGGCGATGAGCGGCTTGAGCCAGGCGACCGCGCGGTCGGCGAGCATTTGCGCCCCCCCCCGGGCGGCAGGCCGGAGCACATGGCGCCGCGTGTCGCTTCGAGCACGGCAGTCATGGTATCGGTCAGCGAATCGAAGCGCTCACGCACGGTTTCGTCGGCGGTATCGTAGGCGGCGATCGCCAGATCGCGATGCTTGAAACTGGAGCCGCTGAAATGCTCCCGGTAGCTCGTGGGCTGCCAGCCAAGAAAATCTTCGAAACATTCCGGGCAGCTCGAAAGCATTTTGAGCAGCATGATCGCTTCGTTGAAATGGTTGAGATAGTCGGTGGCGAGGCCGGTCGATGGATTGATATTGGTGTTAGCCAGGCAAACAGGGCCGGTCGCCGCTTCGACGCCAAGCCGGTTTCCGGCCGGTTGCGTTGCTGGCGTGCACAGGGGGTTCGGAACGCTCATCGGGCCTCGGGGCTTGTTTGGAAATCCGGCTGCCGACAGTGTTATCGGCTATGGTTAAGAGGTCATTAAGCGGGCACGAGATCGGTATCCCTTTATGTGCGGGCGCTACGTTATCACTTCGGCGCCGGAGGTCATCCGGGCGCTGTTTGGTTACGCGGAACAGCCGAATTTTCCGCCGCGCTACAACATCGCCCCGACCCAGCCGGTGCCGATCGTCCGCTTCAGCGACGGGGCCCGGCATTTCGCGCTGCTGCGCTGGGGCCTGCTGCCGTCCTGGGTGAAGGACCCGAAGACTTTTGCGCTTTTGATCAACGCGCGCGGTGAAACGGCTGCCGAAAAGCCGGCTTTCCGTGCGGCGATGAAACGGCGGCGCTGTCTGTTTCCCGCCGACGGCTTTTATGAATGGAAGCGGGATGGCGAACGCAAGCGCCCATATTTTGTCCGGCGCAAATCCGGCGGGCCGATTGCCTTCGCCGGTTTATGGGAAACTTGGACCGGGCCGAACGGCGAGGAGATGGAAACCGCGGCAATCGTCACCACGGCGGCCAACCGCACGCTCGCGGCGATTCATGACCGCATGCCGGTCATTGTGCCGCCGGAGGCATTCGATCTCTGGCTCGATTGCGGCAAGGTGGATGCCGAGACCGCTTCGGCGCTGATCGCACCCGCGCCCGAAAGCCTGCTGGAAGCCTATGAAGTGTCGACCGAGGTCAACCGCACGGCAAACGACAATCCGGCGCTGCTTGAGTCGGCGGCGGAAAATTCACCGCAGTCATTCGTAAAAGAAAAACCGGTGCGGCGACCCCGCAAGAAGGACGACGGGCAAGCCCCGCTGTTCTAGGTGATTACAGAACCTTGCCTGGATTCAAAATATTGTTGGGATCGAGCGTACGTTTGAGCGTGCGCATCAGTTCGAGCGCCACCTTGTCTTTGACGTTTGGCAGCAGGTCGCGCTTCATCACGCCGACGCCGTGCTCGGCCGAGATCGAGCCGCCGAGCTTGAGCACGATGTCGAACACCACGGCGTTGACTTCGATCCAGCGCGCGAGGAATTCCTTTTTGTCGGCGCCGACCGGCTGCGTGACATTGTAGTGGATATTGCCGTCGCCGGCGTGACCGAAGGGAAGCGGGCGGCAGCCGGGAATAAGCTTTGTGACCGCCGCGTCGGCTTGCGCGATGAACTCCGGCACCGCGGAAACCGGCACGGAAATATCGTGTTTGATCGAAGCGCCGACATGCCGCTGCACCTCGCCGAACATTTCGCGGATGCGCCAGAACGCCTTGGCTTGCTCGAGGCTCTCCGCGATGGCCGCGTCGGCGAGGAGACCGCGCTTGAGCCCTTCCGCGAGTATCTCTTCCAGCACCTCGCGCAGACCGGTTTTCGCCTGCGATGAAAGCTCGATCAGCACGTACCAGGGATGCGGTTCGCGCAGCGGATCGCGCGAGGACTTGTCGTGCTCCACCACCGCGGCCACTCCCATGCGCGCCATCAGCTCGAAGCTGGTCACGCCGCCGGCGGTGCGGCCGGTGGCGATGCCGAGCAGTTCCAGTGCGGCCTGCGGCGACGCGACGCCGGCATAGGCGGTTTCGACCGAGCGCGGCCGCGGCAGCAGGCGCAGCACCGCGGCGGTGATGATGCCGAGCGTGCCTTCGGCGCCGATGAACAGATTTTTCAGGTCGTAGCCGGTGTTGTCTTTTTTCAGCTTGTTGAGATTATTGAGCACGCGGCCGTCGGCCAGCACCACTTCGAGCCCGACTGCCTGCGTGCGCGCGATGCCGTAGGACAGCGCGGTGACGCCGCCGGCATTGGTCGAAAGCGTGCCGCCGATGGTGCAGCTTCCTTCCGAGGGCAGCAGCAGCGGGTAGAGCCGGTCCACCTCGGCCGCGGCCTCGCGCGCTTTCTGCAGCGTCACGCCCGCCTCGCAGGTGATGGCGTTGGAGACCGGATCGATCTCGCGGATGCGATCGAGCCGTGTCAGCGAAAGCACGACTTCGCCGTGATGCGGAATCTGCCCGCCGACCAGGCCGGTATTGCCGCCCTGCGGCACGATCGCGGTTTTGGTCTCGTTGGCGAGCTTGAGGATTTCGGCAACCTCGCGCACCGAGCCCGGGCGCAGCACCACCGGCGTGCGCCCGTGATAGAGGTCGCGCATCTCGACCAGATAAGGTTCCTGCGCTTGCGGATCGGTGATCGCGTATTTTTCGCCCACGATGGCGACAAAACGCGCGAGCAGATCGGGCGGTAGCGTGGGCTTGGTTTGCAGGTTCATCGCGTGCTCCCGCGCGGCGCCGCGGCGCGCGCCAACCGGTCGTTAATCGCCTCGCCAAGCCCTTCATGCGGCACTTTCATGACCGCGATGGATGCGGCCCCACTGGCGTCGAGTGCGCGCAAGTGCGAGAACAAATTAGCCGCAGCTTCCACCAAATCGCCCCGGCTGGAAAGATTGAGCATGACGGCCGCGCGGCTGGCATCTTTCGGCAATGCCGGTCCAAAGGCGAGCAGCGCTTCACCTGCGCGCGGGTTTTCCGCGTCCAGCCGCAGCCGCGCCTTCGGCGCATAATGCGAGGCAAGCATTCCGGGCGCAAGCGGAGCGTCGTTATCCGCGGGAGGTGCTGCAAGCGGATGGCCCAGCACGCGCTCGATCGCCGCGCGCGCAACGCCGCCCGGGCGCAGCCAGATTGGCGCGCCACCCAGGCAAGCAACGATGCTGGATTCGACGCCGACCGCGCTTGCCCCCGCGTCGACGATGAGGTCGATCCGCCCGCGCAGATCCGCCAGCACATGCGCGGCGCTGGTCGGCGAGACGTGGCCGGAACGGTTGGCCGATGGCGCCACCACCGGCTTGCCAAATGCGGCGAGCAGTTCGCGGGCGGCGGGATGCGCCGGCACGCGCACCGCAACGCTGTCGAGGCCGGCGAGCGCCAGATCGGCGAGCCCGCAGTCTTCCCGTTTCGGCAGCACCAAAGTCAGCGGTCCCGGCCAGAATGCGGCGGCAAGCCGTTCGGCAGCCGCGTCGAACCGCGCCAGGCGCCGGGCGGCGGCGGCATCGGCGACATGCGCAATGAGTGGGTTGAACGCGGGGCGTCCCTTGGCGGCATAAAGACGCGCTACCGCCTCGCCGTTGCCGGCGTCGGCGCCGAGGCCATAGACCGTTTCGGTCGCAAACGCGACCAGGCCGCCGGCGCCGAGACAACGCACTGCTTCAGCCGTTGCGGCAGCGCCGGCTTGCATCACGCGCGTTCCCAATTCAGCGGTCATTCCGCCTTCCATGCTTGCGGGTCCAGAGGGCCGAGGCTATAACGCGGCCTTCAGTCGGAGTGTAGCGCAGTCTGGTAGCGCACCACGTTCGGGACGTGGGGGTCGCAGGTTCAAATCCTGCCACTCCGACCATTTATCCCCGAACCCGCGAGAGTTAGCCGCTTCATATGCCGCCCGGATGTCCCGCTTGCGGCGAAACCGCCGCCCGCCGCCTCTACACTAAAAACGGCTGCGACATCCTGCGATGCGACAGCTGCGGGCTCGGGCGAACCGAGACCGCCGGCTTCGATCCTCAAACCTATTATACCAGCGGCTATTTTTGCGGCCAACACGCGGATGGCTACCGGGACTATCTCGGCGAGGAACCCGTGCTTCGCCGTCAGTTCGCGCGTACGGTCGATTTTCTTCGCGGGTTCGTTGCGGGCGGGCGGTTGCTGGAGATCGGATGCGCATACGGTTTTTTTCTGCAGGAGGCCAAGCGGTATTTCAGCGTCAGCGGAATTGAAATGGCGGAAGACGCCGCCGCCCACGCCCGGCAAGGCGGATTGGACGTTATCCACGGCGCCGCCGGTGAAAAGACGCTCGCGCCGCTCGGTCCGATGGATGCAATCGTGCTGCTCGACGTGATTGAGCATCTGCCCGACCCGTGCGGCACGCTGGCATTGTGCGAGCGCTTTCTAAAGCCGGGCGGCGTCATCGTGCTCACGACGGGGGATTTCAATTCGCTCTATGCGCGGATTGCGGGCGCGAATTGGCGGCTGATGACGCCGCCGCAGCATCTATGGTTTTTTACGCCCGCGAGCATAAGTCATCTCGCCGCCCGTCTCGGTCTTGCGGTCGAAGTGTCCGATCGTCCCTGGAAAATCGTCCCGCTGTCGCTGATCTTGTTTCAGCTTCGGCGTATGCTTGGGCTGGCGGCCGTGACCCCGCCGGCAGCCGCGGCTGGATCGAGCCGCATCGGGGTGCCGGTCAATCTGTTCGATGCCATGCGTGTCGTGCTGCGCAAGCCAAAGCGATGAAAAAAAAGCATTCCACACGCGGCAACAATGTCTGGGTGGCGATCGCCGCCTATCATGAGGTGGAGGTTGTTGCCGATGTGGTCGCCGGGATAAAGCGCGCGGGCTATCGCCTGGTGGTGGTCGATGACGGCTCCACCGACGGCACCGCGGCGGCGGCCGAAAAAGCCGGCGCGTGCGTCGTCCGGCATCCGATCAACCTCGGTCAAGGCGCCGCTTTGCAAACCGGCATCGATTTTGCCTTGGCGCAAAGCGCCGATGTCATCGTTACCTTCGACGCCGATGGGCAGCACCGGGCATCCGAAATTGCAAGGCTGGTGAATGCACTGAAGGAGCAAGGCGCCGATTTTGCGCTCGGCAGCCGCTTTCTCGGCGGTTCGGTCGGGATGTTGGCCTCCCGCCGTTGGTTGCTTCGTGCCGCTACCTTGTTTACGCGAATGAGCACCGGCATGCGCCTAAGCGATACGCATAACGGCCTGCGCGCGATGACGCGGCGGGGCGTGAAAAAAATTCACTTGCGCCAAAATCGCATGGCGCATGCATCGGAGATTTTGCATCAAATCGCCGACAGTAAGCTCAAATACGTCGAAGTTCCCATCACGATTACCTACACGGCTTATTCTCGCGCCAAGGGTCAAAAGCTCGGAGATTTTCTGGCAATCCTCATCGACCTGTTCGCACGGAGGCTGCAACGATGATCGCGCAATTTATTCTTACCGTCCTGCTTGGTGGAATCTTGATATATGCTTGGAGCGAATACCGTCGTGCGCCCGCGGTGGCGCTGCTCTCCGTGCTTGCCGGCCTGTGCGGGCTGTATTTTGTTTGGGCGCCATCGCACGCGACCTTGCTCGCCGAGCATGTGGGTATCGGCCGCGGCGTCGATCTCATTCTCTACATTTGGGTCATCATCAGCTTGATCGTGTTGCTTAACCTGCACCTCAAGCTGCGCGCACAGATGGAATTGATCACCGTGCTGGCCAGATCGATCGCAATCGCGGAAGCAGCGCGCAAACGATGATCCAGGCTCCTCCGATCGAATAGGGGCCGATAAGCCCGATATTGTAGCGTGCATAATGATTTGCCAGCACGGCGTGCAATCCGACCATCACCAAGCCGGGAAGCGCGAAGAGCAAAAATAAAAAATCGCGGCGGCGGGCGGCCACGACACAGGCGGCCGCGAAAAGCGGCAGCAGAAACAAGCTCCAGGTTTCGCTCATCCATAAACCGCACCAGCCAAGCGGCAGCGAAACCGCCAGATGCCGCCACCAATTTTGCGCCATCTCGTTTCGCGTCACTTCCGCAATGATCGGATCGAGTTTTTGGTGCGTCTCGATCAGGCGGAGTCGCGTAGCTCTGCCGACATGAAAAAAGCTGCCCGCCTTGTTCCATTCGAAACGGTCCATCGCTTCGTCGCCGAACAGATGGCCGACGGCCGGCGGCCCGATTGTGGGAACGCAATAGGGAAATGCCAGCACGAATTCCCGTGCGGTCATCCGGTTAAAGGCAAAGCGCTCGATCAGCGCCGCCGAACCGTATTCTTCGGACACCGCGAACTTGCCGACGGAAATTCCGTTGCGCACGATCCAGGGACTAAAAATAACGGCAAACGCGACCGCAAAAGCCAGCGCATCATTCCATTGCGGTTTTGCCGCGCCGCCCGTGAACCGCCGGCCGATGGCGATCAATCCGAATGTCACGGGCGCGAGCACCAGATAGGACGCGCGCGTGAGACAGAGCAGCGCCAGGACACAGCCCGCAGCCGTGAACCATCCTCGCCAAGAAGTTTTCAAGCCAGCAAGCAGGAGAGCGAACGTGAGACTGTAGAGCGCGAAAACCGGAGCCTCGGTCATCACGAATGAAAACAACTGGACTTCGCCCAATAGCCCGGCGATCGCAAATATCCCCGTCAGCCAGAATGCGGCGCGGTTGCCGAGGAGCATTTCCGCCGAGCAGGCAATGGCGAGCACGCCAAGCGCCAGCAAAGCGGCATGCAGGAGAAGCATCGGGCGGGCATAGACCTCGCAGGTCTTGCCGTCGTGCCATCGATGATAGGCCTCGATGGCGCAGGCGACCGCGCGATCGAAGCGCGCATCGGCCCGCATCGCCGCCAGCACCAGCAGCGGATAGGCCGGCCCGATGAACATGCCGGCAGGCGGCGGAGTGACGATGCTATCGACCCTGTCCAGAATCCCGTTGCTGAATACGCCATGGCGGTCGAGGTCGTAAGCGATGGAGATATAGACCGATTGGTCGAAATCGGTCAGCCATTTCGGGTGTCTGGTCGTGATCGAGACGGCCAGAATCAGAAATGCGAAAGCGCCAAGGATGAGCTTGGCCGCGACGGGTGACCTTATCCGGAGCATCCAGGAAGTTGTGGCACAGACCTGCCCGCAAAACTATGCGGGGAGTCCTGTACGTGGCGGACGGCCGTTTTCGCCGTCAAAACGGGTGGGCAAGGCGGCCGGTATCGTACTTGTGCAGAGACCGGCCGAGCGCGTACGCTTCCAGCTTGGGAATAAAATTGGCGGTGCACGGTGATAACAGGTGCCCGCGACCATGACGTAGATAGAGGGGAAACGCATGAAACCGCATATGAAATTGACCGGATTAGCATTGGGCCTGGCTATCGCTCTCGGCGGCCCGGCGGCGGCGGTGGAAATGAAATTCATGACCGGCCCGCAGGGCGGCTCCTGGATTCCGCTCGGCGGCCAGCTTAAGGATCTGTGGGAAAAGGCCGTGCCCGGGCTGTCGATCAATCAAGCGCCCGGCGCCGGCATCGCCAATGTGCGCGCCATCGAGGAAGGCAAGACCGACATCGGCATCGGTAACTCGATCTCGACCGTGGATGCGGTTGCCGGCCGCGCGCCGTTCAATAAGCCGCACGTCAATGTCTGCAATATTGCGACGCTCTACCCGCAATTTTACCACCTCGTCGTCCCCGCCGACGCCGGCATTAATTCGGTGAAGGATATCAAGGGCAAGGGCGTCACCACGCAGCAAAAGGGGAATACCGGCGAGCTCATCACTCAGCATCTGCTGCAGGTGAACGGCCTGACCTACAACGACGTCAAGGCGAGCTTCGTGTCGTACACGGACTCGGTGAACCAGATGAAGGACGGCCACGCGGCCGCCTTCGGCCTCGGCACCACGATTCCCGCCGGCGCCATCATGGACCTCGCCGCCGGCCGCGACATCAAGCTGATCGATCTGTCCTCCAACCTCGACGCGATGCGCAAGCTCAATCCCGGCTACACGCTGGTGATCGTGCCGAAGGGAACCTATCCGAAGCAGGACACGGACGTGAAAGTGATCGGCTATGCCACCCACATTGTGGCGTCCTGTAAGCTGCCGGCCGATACGGTCTATACGATGACCAAGACAATCGCGCAGCAAACCGTCCAGCTGACAGCCATCGTGAAGGGCATCGCCGGGCTGACGCCCCAGAGGATGGCCGAAGACATCGGCGTGCCGTTCCATCCCGGCGCCGCAAAGTATTACAAGGAAGCCGGCCTCACCGTCGTTTCCCACTGATCGGACATGGCCGGCGCGGGTCATTCCGCGCCGGCGCCATCGCTCACCGGGCGGCATCCGATGCTCCAACTTGAATTCAGCTACCGCGGCATCGTCCGCATGGCGGTGACGCTGATCGCGCTGGCGATGGCGATCTATCACATGTGGGCCATCGCCTTCGGCACGCCCGAGGCGGTGTGGTTCCGCGGCACGCATCTCTTGTTCGCGCTCGTGTTGTTGTTCCTGATCTATCGCCGCTCGGGTGAGCCGACGGACGCGCCGGCGCCGCTTGATTATCTACTTCTGCTGCTCGGCGCGGCGCCGATCCTCTACCTCTTCGTCAATTACGATTACATCATCAATCGCATCTTCTACGTCGACGATCTCACGCTCATGGACAAGATCATGGGCGTGCTGATGACGGCGATCGTGCTCGAAGCGACGCGCCGGGTGATCGGCTGGGCGCTGCCGATCACCGCGATGGTTTTCCTGGTCTACGGGCTCGTGATCGCGCGGCTCGAGCCGCAGCAAATGCTCGATCAGCTCTATATGACGACCGAGGGCATCTTCGGCATTCCGCTCTCGGTATCGGCGGCCTATGTGCTGATCTTCGTGCTGTTTGGCAGCTTCATGGAGCGCACCGGCACTGGGCAGTTGTTCATGGATTTCGCCATGAGTCTGACCGGCCGCTACGCCGGTGGCCCCGGCAAGGTGAGTTGCGTAAGTTCCGCGCTGTTCGGCACGATTTCCGGTAGCGCGGTCGCCAATGTGATGGTCGACGGGCCGATCACGATCCCGCTGATGAAGCGTTCGGGCTTCCCGCCGCATTTCGCCGCCGGCGTCGAAGCGGTGGCTTCGACCGGCGGGCAGATCATGCCGCCGATCATGGGCGCCGCCGCCTTTGTCATGGCGGAGTTCATCGGCGTCTCTTATGGTCAAGTGGTTATCTGGGCGACTATTCCGGCGGTGCTTTATTACGTTGCTTGTTTTTCCGCCGTGCATTTCGAGGCCAAGCGCCGCGGGATTGTCGGCGTGCCGCGCGCCGAATTGCCGAAGCTCGGCCATGTGATGCGCGAGCGCGGACACCTGTTTCTGCCCGTGGTTGCAATTCTGGTGGTCATGTATTCCGGCTACAGCGCGCCGCTCTCGGCGCTCGCCGGCGTGCTCGCCTGTTTCCCGGTGGCGGCGTTGCGCAAATCGACGCGCCACTATGTGACGTTCGTGAACATCGTCGCGGCTTGCGTCGATGGGGCGAAGAATGCACTGCCGGTGGCGCTGGCCTGCGCGGCCGCGGGCGTGGTCATCGGCGTGGTGACGCTATCCGGCCTCGGCATCGTGTTCACGCAATATGTCGTGAACCTGTCGCAGAATTACTTGCTGCTCGCGCTGGTCTTCACCATGATCGCCGGCATCGTGCTCGGCATGGGCATGCCGACGACGCCGGCCTACATCATCATGACCGCGCTCTTGGTGCCGGCGATCGTCAAGTTCGGCGTGCCGGTTCCGGCGGCGCATATGTTCGCCTTCTATTTTGCCATTCTCTCCGCCATCACGCCGCCGGTCGCGCTCGCCGTCTATGCGGCGGCCGGGATCGCAAAATCCGACCTATGGACGACCGGGCTCGCCGCGGTCCGGATCGCCGCGACCAGCTTCATCGTGCCGTTCATGTTCGTCTATGAACCGGCGCTGCTGATGATCGGTGACTGGCCGACGATCATCTGGAGCAGCACGACGGCTGCTGTCGGCGTCACGCTGTTCGCCGCAGGACTGCACGGATATTTCCTCACGCATTCGCAGTATTGGCAAAGCGCGGGGCTGGTCGTGGCCGGGCTGTTGCTCATCGATCCGGGGTTCGTCACCGATCTTATCGGCGCCGCGCTTGCCGTCGTCATCCTCGGCAGCCAGTTTTTCGCGCGCCGGAACCTGCGCTTGAAGACCGCGGGCCAAAGCTCAGACTAACAAAGGCTCCGGTTAATGCCGCCACGCAAGCGCCCCGAGGATTTGCGCAGCCACCGTTGGCTGGGCGTGAGCGATATGCGCTCGTTCGGCCATCGCTCGCGTTTGCAGCAGATGGGTTTCGACGCGACCGATTTCGGGGCTAAGCCGGTCATCGGCATCATCAATACCTGGAGCGAGATCAACGCCTGCCACGCGCATCTGCGCGCGCGCGCCGAGGACGTCAAACGCGGCGTGCTGCAAGCCGGCGGATTTCCCGTCGAACTGCCGGCGATGTCGCTGGCGGAGCCTTTCGTCAAACCGTCCACCATGCTCTACCGCAACTTCCTGGCGATGGAGGTGGAGGAATTGCTGCGCAGCCATCCGCTCGACGGTGCGGTGCTGCTTGGCGGCTGCGACAAGACCACGCCGGGCCTCATCATGGGCGCGATCAGCATGGGAATTCCGGCGATCTATGTGCCTGCGGGGCCGATGCTGCGCGGCAATTGGCGCGGCGAGCAGCTCGGCTCGGGCTCCGACGCGTGGAAATACTGGACCGAAAAGCGCGCCGGCAACATCACCGAGGAGCAATGGAACGAGATCGAAGGCGGCATCGCCCGCTCGTTCGGCACCTGCATGGTGATGGGCACTGCCGCCACCATGATGTCGATTGCCGAGGCGCTGGGCTTAACGCTGCCGGGCGCCTCGGCAATCCCCGCGGCCGATAGCGGGCATCCGCGCATGTGCGGCGCCGCCGGCCGGCGCATCGTGGACATGGTGTGGGAAAATCTCACGCCGGAAAAAATATTGACCAAATCCGCTTTCGACAACGCCATCAAGGTTCACATGGCGCTGGGCGGCTCGACCAACGCCATCATTCACGTGGTCGCGATGGCGCGCCGCGCGGGATTGAAGCTGGATATGCAGCGCTTCGATGAGATTTCGCGCGAGATTCCTGTGATTGCCAATATCCGCCCGTCGGGAAAATATCTGATGGAGGATTTCTTCTATGCCGGCGGCCTGCGCGCGCTGATGCGCGAGTTGGCCGGCAAGCTCGATCTATCCTGCCTGACCGTGACGGGAAAAACCTTGCGGGAAAATCTCGACGGCGCGGAAGTGTTCCAGCGCGAGGTGATCCATCCGCTATCGGATCCGATCTATGCGGAAGGGGCGACAGCCGTGCTCACCGGCAATCTTGCACCGCGCGGCTGCGTGATGAAGCCGGCGGCGGCCGAGAAACGGCTCTTGCAGCATCGCGGGCCGGCGCTCGCGTTCGAGGACTACAACCAGATGGCGCGCGAGGTCGAGCGCGACGATCTTGAGGTTACGGCCGACCACATCCTGGTCCTGAAAAATGCCGGCCCCAAGGGCGGGCCGGGCATGCCGGAATGGGGCATGCTGCCTATCCCGAAGCGGCTGCTGAAGGCCGGCGTGCGCGACATGCTGCGCATTTCCGACGCGCGCATGAGCGGCACCAGCTATGGCGCCTGCATTCTGCATGTGGCGCCGGAAAGTTTTGTCGGCGGTCCGCTGGCGTTGGTGCAAACCGGCGATGAAATCGAAGTGGACGTGGCCGTGCGGCGCATTCATCTGCACGTGCCTGACGCCGAGCTTGCGCGCCGGCGCGCCGCCTGGAAACAGCCGCCGCCGCGCTATACACGCGGCTACGGCGCGATGTTTTCCGAGCATATCGGCCAGGCCGACGAAGGTTGCGATTTCGATTTTCTCGCCGCCGGGGCGCCGACCCCGGAACCGGAAATTCACTAGAATCTTATCTTTTTGCTCTTGTCTTGATTTGTATAACTTTCGTGATACATTAACGATAGTGCAGAGGATAGGGATATGGGCAAAACGGCATACATTACCGCGCGTGTTGAGCCGGCGCTCAAGGCTTCGGCGGAAGGAGTACTGCAGAAACTTGGCATGAGAACGACCGACGCAATTACCGTGTTTCTTCGCCAAGTGACGCTGCATCGCGGTCTGCCGTTTGAGGTGCGCATCCCCAACGCTGCGACTGCCGCCGCCATTACTGAGCTTGCGGGAAAGCCACGCAAGAAGCTCAAAAGCTACAGGACGGCGCATGCGTTGATCGCCGATGCGGCGGGGCGTCGCAGACGCAAATGACGCCTCTCCCAGATGAAACCCCTTAGGCCCTCCACGGCCTTCAAAAAAGACATCAAGCGTATCGCGAAACGTGGATACGATCTTACTCTCCTTGAAGCGGTCCTCGTGAGGCTGCAAGCGGGAGAGCCATTGCCGCCTTCCAATCGTGCACATCCGCTTAAGGGCGGATGGCATGGCTATTGGGATTGTCACATTCGGCCGGATTGGGTGCTGATCTATAAAACGACTGCCACTGAGGTCAGCCTTGCCCGCACGGGAACGCATAGCGATCTTTTTTGGAAATAGATTTCTTGATGATTCCGAATTGATCGACGTGCGCCGCCGTCATTGCCCGTTCCAATAAAACAGCGCTGCCGAAGTCAGGCCGCCGCCAAGCACGCAGGGCAGGCCAAGTTCCACATGCCCGGTGGTGGCCGCGACGATGCAGCCGACCGCCAGCGCGCCTTGGCCGACCTTGGCCCAGGTCGAAACTTGGCGCTTGTAGGCCGGGCCCTTGATCTTGAGTTCCTCGATCGCCGCGAGCGCATCCTTGCGTATGCGTCCGGTCTCTGCCGTCTCCGCCGCGGTGATGACCTCGTCGAGCGTGGCCACGATCTGCTTGGGCTGCTCGCGCGCCTTGCGCGCACTTTTGAGCATGGAGAGCAAAACCGGGTCGCGCGCTGCATTTGTCGCGAGCGTGTATTTCGCCATGCTGCCGACGGTGAGCCGTTCGGTATTGTTGCGGTCCTTCGACATCGGCAGCATTTCAATGATGCGGAAAATAGGACCGTAGGAACCGCTCCCCAGATAATAGCCCCAGAGCGTGTCGAGCACGGCCTGGCTCGGCTCCAGCATGATTTTTTTCGGCTTCTTTTTGCCGCTAAGCGGGCTTGAAATATCGTCGCGCAACTTTTCCATCGTCGTGGGCGCGGGTCTCACCGTCAACGCGTCGAGGGTCGGCAGCTTGCCGTCGAGATAAGTGGCGATCATCACCGCACGCCCGGGCATACGCGCGGCAAATTTGTGCAACAGTTCCTTCCAGCGCGGCGAGCCCGAATAGGCGATGGCGCGCACGATAATCCAATGGTCTTCCGCGGCGAGGGGAAACATCCTGGCAATCAGGGCTTCGGCTTTGGCCGGATTGGAGCCGATGATGCCGGCGATGAAGCCGATATAGATGCCGGCCGCTTCCGGCTCTTTGAACGCGCCGAAACGGCTGAGAGCACGCACCGCTCCCGGCACCCCATGAAGGTCCCGCCTGATACGATAATTGTTGATCCAGGCGACCGTTGCCTCAAGCGAAGTGTGCTCATCGATGTGCGATGGCGTGGCTGTGGCTAGCGGGGTCCCGGCCGGGGCCAGGTTAATCAACGCAGTGACAAGTATGACGATGAAATACCGCATGTCCCCTCCGTGCATGGCCGAATGCGGCGGCCAAACGGGGGGAACCAGACCAATGGAGCGCGACATTTTCGCGGGCGGCAGGCGGCCAAGTCATGGCGCGAGCAAGGCATGGTTAACGCGCAAGGCTGTGGCCCCGCCACGAAAATCCGTTGACGCGGCGGGCTGGCTCCGGCAATTGCTGCGTCAATGGACGATATTCCCTTCAACAAGAAGTTCGATCTCGCGCCGGGCCGGGTGGACCAGCCGATGCCCGGCGTGCGCCGCCTGCTAGCGAACAATCCGAGCCCTTTCACTTTCACCGGGACGCTGAGTTACATCGTCGGGCGCGGACGCGTCGCCATCGTCGACCCCGGCCCTGATGACGAGCGCCATATCGCCGCGCTGCTCGAGGCGGTTCGCGGGGAGACGGTGACGCACATCTTCGTCACCCATACCCATCGCGACCATTCGCCGGCCGTGCCGCGCGTCAAGGCGGCAACCGGCGCCACCGTTTACGCCGAGGGCCCGCATCGCGCCGCGCGCGCGCTGCATATCGGGGAAACCAACCCGCTCGACGCCGCCGCCGATTACGATTTTCGTCCCGATATTGCGCTCGCCGACGGTGAGGTTGTCACCGGCGACGGCTGGGCGCTGGAGGCCGTTACCACCCCGGGTCACACCGCCAACCATATGGCCTATGCGCTCAAGGGGAGTAGCGTGCTATTCGCCGGCGATCATGTGATGGCGTGGTCGACCTCGATTGTCGCGCCGCCGGACGGTGCGATGAGCGACTACATGGCCTCGCTCAACAAACTCGCGCGCAGGGGCGAGACGACCTATTTCCCCGGCCATGGCCCGGCTATTCCGGATGCTCCGCGCTTCGTCGCCTACTACATCCTGCATCGCAAAGCGCGCGAGGACTCGATCCTGCATCGGCTTGCCAAAGGCGCAAGCGATATCCCCAATCTGGTGCGTGCGATCTATATCGGCATCGATCCGCGGTTGTTGGGCGCCGCCGGCTTATCTGTGCTCGCACATCTGGAGGATATGATGGCGCGCGGGGTAATCGCGACCGACGGCGCGGCGGCGTCGATCGACGGCGTCTACCGTCTTGCGGGTGGTCGTTTGGCCGGCTGAGCCGGTTTTTCCGGCTCCTTTTTCTCCACCGGCAGCAATCCTATTGCATCGTCGATTTCTTCGATCAGGCCGCGGACGCGCGATGCATTGACGCCGAAATCGTGCAAGCCATAGCGCGAGGCCGAGCGGATATCGACCAGCGCTCCGCCGCTCACAACGCGGATACGGATTGCCACATCGTCGCGAAAGCCCATGATCGGCGTGCGCGCCACCGCTTCGATGCTGCCGTCCCGGCGTCCTGCGATCGGCGCGCGCGCATCCAGCACGGACCATTTATGCTTGGTGGCGACGGCGAGCGCCGCTTCGTAGGCGGCCTGCGCGGGCGCCGCTAGCCGCAACGGCCCGATTTCCGGATAGGCGACGCGCTGTTTATCCGCGAGCGCCGCGCGCCGATATTCGTTGCTGCCGCGTGGCCGCACGCGCGCGATCACGTCGAAGCGCGGGGGGTCGGCCGGATCGGTGGTGATGTCGGTGATCGGCGGCAGCCGGTAGGCGTGATAGCCGAGATAGGCCGGGTAGCCGACGAGCGCCATGCCGATGAACATCGCGCCGACGGCATAGCTGATCCCGGTCACGCCTTCCCGCCATATAACGACGAAGGCGGCGAACGAAGTAACGATGGCCAGCGCGGCAAGGACCAACGCTGCGGCAAAGGTGGCGAGCGCCGGCACGATTTCCAGGAATCCGGAACGAACGATGATGACCGAAAGCGCCGACATGGCGAGCGAGAACAGCGCGATCCGTATCGCCCAAACGGCAAGGCTGGATTTCGGCTCATCGGAAAAGCGGCGGCGCACCATCGCTCGATCTCACCCGCAAATCCGCTTCAATGCCGCCCACTCCGCGGCATTGAGCAAGGAGGCGCCCGCGCGCGGCGGCGAGAGCGCGTTGATCCTCGCCACCCGGGCTTTCGTCTCCGGATGATCCATCAGAATTTTCATGCCCGGTTCGGTGGCGCCGCCGATCCGCGTCAGAATCGCGCCCAGCGCGCGCGGATCGCCGCCGGCCTTGCTCATCAACGCCACGCCATAGGCGTCGGCGTCGGTTTCAACTTCGCGCGAATAGGAGGACTGCAACACTGTCCTTGCCGCCACCACCACCGCGCCGCCGCCGACAAAATCGCCAAGCAACATGCCGAACAGGAACGACAGGCCGGCGGTCTGCAGCACGGATTTGGTTCCGTCACGGTGCGCTATATGGCCGATTTCGTGGGCGATAACGCCGGCCAGTTCGTCAACGTTATCAGCTTTGGCGATGAGGCCCTGAAATACGTAAATGTAGGCGCCCGGCAAAGCGATTGCGTTGGGCTCCGGTTTGCGCACGACGACTGCGTTCAGCGGCATCCCCAATGCGGCGGCGGCGGCAAGCCGGTGCGTCAGCTTGTCGAAAGCCGCGCGCCCCGGTTTTTCGATTTCGGCATTGCCGCATTCAAACGCGGCGCCCGCGCGGCGAGTGTCGAGCATGGCGCGGACCTGCATATCGACGGCCGCGCCCATTTTGCTTTCGATGGCCTGCGGCACCAGCGGGCCAAGCCGCTCGGCGATCGCCGGTACGCCGAAATAGGCCGCCAGCAGGAGCGAAACCGTGGCCGCGATGCTCCAGGCGATGACGCTGGTGCGGCCGCGCCGTTCGCTATGCCCGGTGCGGTCCACCGTGTCCGCGCGCAGGTCGATGGCCGCGGCGAGTTCCGGATCGCGGATCTCCAGCCGCGCCAGCACCGCGCTGCCGCGTTGGCCAAGACGCAGAATGTTATCGGGTGCCGACATGCTTTCCAGGTCGCGATACGGCCAATCCGCCAGCAGCCGCCCGTCGGCCGCGTCGATGCGCAACGAAGTGGGCCCAAGAGCGACGGTCACGTCCTGCCGCGCGCTGGTCGCCCCGTCGAAATAAATGGCGGCTCCGGAGTTCATTGTCATGCTTTGCGTCAAATTCCGCCGACATTCAATGCATCGGCAAGACCTTCGCCGAGCGCCGAGCTTGGCGTGCCGGTGGCCTTGACGCGATCGAGCGCGGCGATGCCGTTAAGCTCCAGCGATTCCATACTGAGTTGCCAGAGCGACAGCATCACGGTCGCGCGATAGATGGTCGAATAGCCGAGCGCGACAATGACATAGCCGGCAAGCACGATCAGCGTCGCCAGCAATTCCCGGCCCACCGATACCTCGCTCGCGCCTGCGAGAAATGCAACCATGAAATAACCGGGAATGCCGAGAATACCAACGACGATGGCGAACAAAATCGAATACCACAGCAAGCGGATATAGGCGCCGTAGACATGGCGTATGCGCAGCCGCGAGCGGATTTCCAAATCTCCGAAGCGCAAGCCGGAGGCCCACCAGCGCAGCGTCAGCGCCTGAAATGCCGGATAGAGAAACGCGGCGATGAGCACGGCCACGCCGGTCGCCACCATTGCAAACACGATCGCACCGGCAAGGCCGGGGCTTGCGCCTTCGATGCGGCCGAGCACATCATCACCGCCCTGCGCGATGGCGTCGGAGAGCGCCGGCCAATCGAAGCTCTGGACGATTGCCGTGGCCGCGGCGGCAAGCGGAATAAAGATCAGCAGCCACATCGGCAGCCCGCGGACAAACAGGCTCAATCCCGCGCCCTCGAAACGGCCGGCAAGATCGCCGTAGTAAGTATGGCGCATCTTGAAGCGTTCGAGCCGGGACTCCTTCCAGGGGTAGGCAAGCCCGAGCGTGAGCAGCGTGAGCGCCCACCAGAAAATCGCGCAAATCGCATAACGCCATGCCGATCCACTTTGATAGAACCGCAAGCCGCGGTAGATCGTGCGCGTCAGCCGGTAGCGCCGCGCGCGATAGACGGCGTATTGGCCAAGCAGCGCGAGCAACAGGAAGCCCAGCAGCCCGGAGTATTTGCCAAGCGGCCCGAGGTCGAACGCCGCCAGGAAGAACGCCGCGTAGACCGGAACCAGGATGGCGATGGCGATGAGAAAGCCGATCAGCAGTTCCAGCGGCGTACCGGTATATTCGAGACTCTCGCCGGCAACCTCCGTGTTCGACCACAGAAACCGGCGTATGTCGGTCGTCAGCCAGAAGCGGTAAATGCCGAGCGTCACCATCAGCAAGCCGGCGCCGCGAATGAGCAGCCGCCAGTAGGCCCGGCGGTCGCCGAGGAACCGGACGCTGCTAGGCCGCGCCGTCGCGGTGCCGATGGGTTCGAGGACCGTCATTAGCCGCAGGGATAAAGGGTCGCGCGGGCGCAGGCAATCGCGTTATTCGGCCGCCTGCGCGGTCGGCAGCACGTAGTTCTTGAAGCGCTCGCGCAGCGCGATCTTCAGGATTTTGCCGGTTGCGGTGTGCGGGATTTCATCAACGAAGGCGACATCGTCCGGCATCCACCATTTGGCGATCTTGCCTTGCATGAAGGCAAGGATGTCCTCTTTGGTCGCGGTCTGATCCTTTTTCATGACGACCACCAGCAGTGGCCGCTCGTCCCATTTTGGATGCTTGATGCCGATGACTGCGGCTTCCGCCACCTTGGGATGGCCGATCGCCAAATTTTCGATGTCGATCGAGGATATCCATTCGCCGCCGGATTTGATCACGTCCTTGGCGCGGTCGGTGATCTGCATGTAGCCGTAAGGGTCGATGGTCGACACATCGCCGGTGTCGAAGAAACCTTCCGCGTCGAGAATTTTTTCGTTCTCCGCCTTGAAATAACAGCGGGCAACGGCGGGACCGCGCACCTTCAGGCGGCCGAAGGTCTTTCCGTCCCACGGCAATTTTTTGTCGGCGTCATCGGTGATCTTCATCTCGACGCCGAACGGGGGATGCCCCTGCTTCTGCTGAATATCGAGCCTCGCCTCGCCGGTAAGTTGCGCGTATTCCGGCTTCATGGTGCAGAGCGAGCCGAGCGGGCTCATTTCCGTCATGCCCCAGGCGTGAACCACCTCGACGCCGTAGGTCTGCTCGAATTTCTGCGTCATCGCGCGCGGCGCCGCCGAGCCGCCGATCACGACGCGTTTGAGATGCGGCAACTTGGCGCCGGTCTTCTCAAGCTCCTGCAACAGCATCAGCCACACCGTCGGCACCGCTGCGGTGAAGGTGACTTTATAGGCGTCGAGCAATTCGTAGATCGAGGCGCCGTCCATCTTCGCGCCCGGCAACACCAGCGAAGCGCCGACCATCGGCGTTGAAAATGCGAGCGACCAGCCGTTGGCATGGAACATCGGCACCACCGGCATGCAGACATCGCGCACGGAGAGGTTCTTCGAATCCGGCAGCGCCGCCATGAAGGCGTGCAGCACGTTGGAGCGGTGCGAATAGAGCACGCCCTTGGGATTTCCGGTGGTGCCGGATGTGTAGCACATGCCGGCAGCGGTGTTCTCGTCGAACGACTTCCAGGCGAAATCGCCATCGACCTCGCCGATCCATTCTTCGTAGGCGACCGCGTTTTTCAGCGAGGTCTTCGGCATGTGCGCGGCGTCGGTGAGCACTATGTAGCGCTCGATCTTCGGCAGCCGGTCGGCAAGCTTCTCCAGCAGCGGCACGAAAGTGAGGTCGGTCATCATCACGCGGTCTTCGGCGTGGTTGATGATCCAGATGAGCTGTTCGGGGAACAGCCGCGGATTGACGGTGTGATAGACCGCGCCGATGCCGAGGATGCCGTACCAGGTCTCCAGGTGCCGCCAGGTGTTCCAGGCCAGCGTCGCCACCCGGTCGCCGAGCTTGACGCCGTCTTTGTCGAGCCGTTTCGCCAGTTTCAAGGCGCGCGCGCGAATGGCGGCATAATTCGTCGTGAAGATCGGGCCTTCGACCGAACGCGTCACCACCGGGCGTTCGCCGTGGTAGGTCGCGGCATGGTCGATGATGCGATGGCACAGCAGCGGCCATTCCTGCATCAGCCCGAGCATGGAAACTCCCCTGGTCATTTTTGGGCCGGTCGCGGCGGCCGTGGCTAGGTTAGCCGCCGCGCGTGGCGGCGCAACCTCTAGAGTCTGATCCACTCCAATTGAATCAGAGCATGGCTCTATCTTTTTGTTTGAGCATGATCTTTTCCGACCTTCCTTCGCCCGCCGAAGCGGGCTTCGCGAAGGCGGGAAGCCGGTTCCCACTTTTCGGGATCATGCTCTAACCACATTCAAGCCACGGCGGCGCGCAGATCGTCGATCACGGCTATTGCCGCGTTGTGGCCGGGAGCGCCGGTGACCCCGCCGCCCGGATGCGCGCCGGCGCCGCACAGGTATAGCCCCGCCAGCGGCATCCGGTAATCGGCGTAGCCTCGCATCGGCCGCGCCCAGAACAGTTGGTCCGGCGTCAATGCGCCGTGGAAAATGTCGCCGCCGGTGAGGCCGAAAACATTTTCGAGATCGGCCGGCGAGAAAATCTGCCGTCCCAGCACGCTGGCGCGAAAACCCGGCGCATAGGGCTCGATCGTATCGAGCATCAGGTCTGCGACCTTCTCCCGTTGCGTCTCCCAGGACAGGCCGGCAGGGAGCTGCGGCGCGACGTGCTGGCAGAACAGGCTCGCGACATGCACGCCTTGCGGCGCCAGCGTAGGGTCGAGCGTGGAGGGGATCAGCATTTCGATGACCGGCGCCTTGCTCCAGCCTTGCGCGGCGCAATCGCGATAGGCGCGATCCATATAGCCAAGGCTTGGTCCGATGATGATGCCCGCGGTGTGATGATCCCCGGTTGCGTCGCCCGGCAAGCAGGAAAAGCTCGGCAACCGGCTGAGCGCGACATTCATGCGGAACGTGCCGGAGCCGCATTTCAATTCACTCATATGCTTGCTCACGAAGGCCGGCACGGCATCGTCCGGAACCAGCCGCTCAAACAGATATTTCGGATTGACGTTGGCGACGACCGCGCGCGCCTCGATCGCGGTTCCGTCCGCCAGCACGACGCCGGCCGCGCGGTCGCGCTCGACGATGATTTCGCGCACTTCGGCACCGGTATCGATCCGTACGCCGTGCGCGCCGGCGGCCTTCGCCATCGCCTGCGTGATCGCGCCCATGCCGCCGATGGCGTGCCCCCAAACGCCCTTCTTGCCGTTCACTTCGCCGAGCGCGTGATGCAGCAGCACATAGGCCGAGCCCGGCGTATATGGGCTGGCAAAATTTCCAACGATCGAATCGAAGCCGAGCACGGCCTTGATCGGGTCGGATTCGAACCAGCCATCGAGATAGTCGCCGGCGGATTTCGTAAATAAGTTGAACAAGGCTGCGCGCGATTTGCGGCCGAGCCGCCACAATTTCCCGCCGAGCGAGGCGAATTTTGCAAGCTCCGGCAGCCGCCGCCGCAGGTTGCGCGGCCTCAGATTCGGCGGCGCTTGCAGCATCAGCGCGCGCAGAAAATCCGCCACCCGATCGATTTCGTTGCGAAACTCGCCGTAGCGCGCGGCATCGTTCCGGCTGAATTTTGCGATCTCGCGTTCGCTGCGCGCCTCTCCGGTCAGCAAATATCGCCCGTCCGGAACGGGCAGAAAATTCTGCGCGCGGCGTTCCACGATTTGCAAGCCGTGCCTGTGCAACTCAAGTTCGCGGATGATTTTCGGCTGCAGCAGGCTCACGGTGTAGGCGGCCGTCGAATTGCGAAAGCCGGGATGAAATTCTTCCGTCACGGCAGCGCCGCCGACAATATTGCGCCGCTCGACGACGCGCACGCTCAACCCCGCCATGCCGAGATAGGCTGCACAGGTGAGGCCGTTGTGGCCCCCGCCGATTATGACGACATCGACAACCGGCATTTCATCCGCCCAGCATGGATGTTCCGAAACGACCGAGGCGGAAGCGCGATATGTCGTGGTGCGTCGCGCTCTCGGTCGCCAGCTCGGCGAGGATTTCCCCGATCACCGGCGCGAACTTGAAGCCATGCCCGGAACAGGGTGAGGCGACGATGATACTCGGCTCGCCCGGCATCCGGTCGACGACAAAATCGCCGTCCGGCGTCATGGTATAGAGACAGGTCTTGGCGGCGCGCAGCGCGCCGTTTGCCGCCGGCAGAAAATCGGCCAGCCCCGCACGGATTTCGCTTTCGTCCGCGGCGGACACGGCGCGCCGGTAAGCATCCGGATCGGCGGTCTCATTGCGGTGAAAGTGCTTGGCGATTTTCAGGCCCGCCTCCTGGAGCGGAAAGCCGTAGTGAATGCCGTGCGCGGTCTCAAGCATGAACACCGGAAACCGGCCGGGAGCAAACGGCGCGGGATCGGCCGGCGTGAACCAGGCCATCGCCTGGCGTGTCACCCGCAAGCGAACGGGCAGGCCGGGCAATAGCGCCTGCGTCCATGCGCCGGCGGCGACGATAACTTTCCCGGCCGTGTAGTTGCCGCGATCGGTGACGACGCCCACGCCGCCTCCGTGCGGCTCGATCGTGCGCACGGTTTCGCCGTTGCGCAATTGCGCGCCCGCCGCTAACGCCAGCGCGACATGCGCCTGCACCGCCGGTTCGGCCGCAAGCCAGCCGCCGTCCGGCTGCCACACGCCGACATAGTCACTTGGCAGGCGGAAGGCGGGAAAACGCCGCATCACCTCACGCGCGTCGAGCAGTTCATGCGCCAGGCCATGCAGGCGTGAGGACGCCAGCGTTCCTTGCACCAGCGCGCCGTCAGGCTTTCCGATCTCGACAATACCGGTGGTATGCATCAGCTTGCGCCCGCTCGCCGATTCGAGTTGCCGCCACAGCGGGATGGCGGCGCGCACCAGCGGCACGTAGGACGGATGCTCGTAATAGCCGAGGCGGATGATCCGACTGGTGCCGTGCGACGAGCCATGGTCGTGCCCGGGCGCGAACCGCTCGATGCAAAGCGCACGCGCCCCGCGGCGCGCGAGGTGATAGAGCGCTGCGCTGCCCATCGCACCGGCGCCGATCACGATCACGTCGAATTCGGCCATCGTCTCCCTCGCGTGGATGCTACGCTGGTCGGCCTGCCGGCTGCGATTCGATTACACCTTATTCCACGCAGAAATGCCGCAATCGGGTTCCAGATGCAGCGCGTGAGACAACTTTTTCTGATCCTTCTGATCGCCTTATCCGCCGGCATTGCCGCCGCCGAAGATATCCCGCTGCCGCGCCCGCGCCCGGGCCCCGACTTTGTACCGTTCGCCGAATCCGCGCGGCCCTATTTCGATCCGGCCGAACTCACCGCTGCGCCGTCGGATTGCCGCTTGCGGCTCGACATGATTGCGGTCGTTGAAGCCGTGCCGCGCCTGATCGGCCCGGGTGAATGCGGCGGGATCGACGTGGTGCGGCTGCGCGCGGTGCTGCTGCCGGACAAGACCAGCATTGCCCTCAACCCGCCGCCGGAACTGCGCTGCACGATGGCGGAAAAGGTCGCAACCTGGATACGCGACGAGGTGGCGCCAATGTTCAGCGCCGCGGGGCCGCCGCTGCACAGCATCGAGAATTACAATTCCTACGAATGCCGCGGCCGCAATCGCGTCTTCGGCGCCAGGCTGAGCGAGCACGGCAAGGGCAATGCGCTGGACATCCGCAGGTTCAAATTGGCTGACGGCAAATCGGTCGAGCCCACGGACGTCAATGTCGCCAAGGAATTTCGCGAAACCATGCGCCAGCAAACCTGCGCGAGATTCATGACCGTGCTCGGTCCGGGCTCGGACGGCTACCACGAGAGCCATATCCACATCGACCTGGCCGAGCGCAATGGCGGCTTCCGCCTATGCCAATGGGATGTGCGCGAGCCGCCGCCCCCGCCGGCGCCGCCACCGG
>CAMAWF010000032.1 GCA_945861895.1 Rhizobium sp. Q54 | reverse complement strand
GCTGATGGTCGGCGCCATGACCATCCACGGAATCGTGCCCGGGCCGCAGGTGATGACCAAGCAGCCCGAGTTGTTCTGGGGCATGGTCGCCTCGATGTGGATCGGTAATCTTTTTCTGGTGATTATCAATCTGCCGCTGGTCGGCATCTGGGTGCGCTTGTTGCGCGTGCCTTACCGCCATCTGTTCCCGGCGATCCTGATTTTCTGCTGCATCGGCGTCTATTCGATCAACAACTCGCCGTTCGACGTGGTGATCACCGGCTGCTTCGCGCTGTTCGGCTACTGGCTGGCGAAGCATGACTTCGAGCCCGCGCCGATGCTGCTCGGTTTCGTGCTTGGCCCGCTGATGGAGGAAAATCTCCGCCGCGCCATGTTGATCGCGCGCGGCGACGCCACAGTGTTCATGACCCGTCCGATCTCGGCCGGGCTGCTGGCTGTGGCGGCGATGTTGCTGATCGTGGCCGTGCTGCCGATGATCCGCAAGCGGCGCGAAGAAGTCTTTGTCGAGTAAGGCGAAAGCCTAAATTTTCCGGCGGCGGTTGCGAATCGCGCTGACGGGCGCGACATACCGCACGCGGTATTCGAGAGCAGCCGCGCGGGCGACCCGGGCAGCCAAGCCATGCGCCAGTACCACGAATTGATGGAGCGAATTCTCGCCGATGGCGTCGAGAAGCGCGACCGCACGGGCGTCGGCACGCTTTCGGTGTTCGGCCACCAGATGCGCTTCGATCTCGACGAAGGTTTCCCGCTCGTCACCACCAAGAAGCTGCATGTGAAATCCATCGTCCACGAACTGCTCTGGTTCCTCGCCGGCGACACCAACATTAAATACCTCAACGAGCATGGCGTGAGGATTTGGGACGAGTGGGCGGACGAGCGCGGCGATCTTGGGCCGGTTTACGGCCAGCAATGGCGCTCCTGGCCGGCCCAGGACGGCAGCGCCATCGATCAGATTGCCAATGTGGTGGAGATGATCCGGCGCAATCCGGATTCGCGCCGCCTAATCGTCACCGCCTGGAACCCGGCCGAAGTGAACAAGATGGCGCTGCCGCCGTGCCACTGTCTGTTCCAGTTCTACGTCGCGCGCGGCCGGCTCTCCTGCCAGCTCTATCAGCGCTCCGCCGACAGCTTTCTCGGCGTGCCGTTCAATATCGCATCCTATGCGCTGCTCACGCTGATGGTGGCGCAGGTGACCGGGCTCTATCCCGGTGAATTCATCCACACCTTCGGCGACGCGCATCTTTATCTCAACCATCTCGAGCAGGCGCGGCTGCAGCTCTCGCGCCCGCCGCGCGCCTTGCCGAAGCTGCGGCTCAATCCGGCGGTGAAGGATCTGTTCGCGTTCCGTTACGAGGATTTCGTGCTCGAAGGCTACGACCCGCATCCGCACATCAAGGCCGAGGTGGCGGTGTGAGCGGAAAGCCCGCTGCCGGGCAGGGCGCGCAACCCATCGCCCTCGTTCTTGTCGCCGCCGTCGGAGAGAACGGCGTGATCGGGCAAGGCAATGCGCTGCCGTGGCGGCTTAAATCCGATATGCAGCACTTCCGCGCGCTGACCGTCGACAAGCCGGTGGTGATGGGACGAAAAACATTTCAATCCATCGGCAAACCGCTCACGCAGCGCACCAATATCGTGGTGAGCCGCGATCCGAATTTCGCCCCGCCCGGCGTGCTGGTGGCAACGGATTTGACCGCCGCACTCGCCTTGGCCCGCGACGACGCGCGGCGGCGGGGGGCGAATGAGATCGTGGTGATCGGCGGCAGCGGTATTTTCGCCGATACCTTGCCCGATGCCGACCGCCTGGAAATCACCCACGTCCACGCTTCGCCGCCGGGCGAGGTGTACTTTCCGGCGATTGACGCCAACATCTGGCGCGAAACCGCCCGCGAAGAACGCCGGCAAGGCCCTGAAGATAGCGCCGCTTTTGCGGTGGTTACCTATCAACGGCGAGCAAATGCCGCGGCATGATCGCGCGTTGTAACGATCCCCTTCCTCCCCTATATAACTGCCTCCAGAGAAGCGCGGCCGGCGCGAGACCGGCGCCGGGAGGAATTTTCATGCCGTGGAGCAATCAGGGCGGCGGACCGTGGGGATCGGGCGGCAAGGGGCCGTGGGGCTCAGGCCCGCAACCCTCAGGGTCAGGGCCGACGCCACCCGACCTCGAAGAAATTCTGCGCCGCGGTCAGGATAAGCTTCGCAGCATATTGCCGGGCGGCAATCTCGGCGGCAAAGGTTTCGCGCTGATCGCGCTCGGCGCCATCGCGCTGTGGGGATTCTCCGGTTTTTTCCGGGTCGAGTCGGAAGAACTCGGCGTGGTGCTGCGCTTCGGCCAGCAGGTGCGCGAGGTGCAGCCGGGGTTGAATTATCATCTGCCGTATCCAATCGAGACCGTGCTCACCCCCAAGGCGCTGCGCGTCAACAAGATCGACATCGGCATGCGCGTGGTTGAGGACCAGCGCCGCGGCTCCACCGTCCGCGACGTGCCGGAGGAAAGCCTGATGCTCACCGGCGACGAGAACATCGTCGATGTCGATTTCTCGGTATTGTGGAAGGTCAAGCCGACCGGCGTCGGCGAATATCTCTTCAATATCCAGAACCCCGAAGGCACGGTGAAGGCGGTTGCCGAGAGCGCCATGCGCGAGGTGATCGGACGCTCGGAAATTCAGCCAATCCTCACCGGCGCGCGCCAGACCATCGAAACCGCCGTGCAGGATTTGATGCAAAAGACGCTCGACAATTACGGCGCAGGCGTTTTCGTTCAGCAGGTGCAATTGCAGAAGGTCGACCCGCCGGCGCAGGTGATCGACGCCTTCCGCGACGTGCAGGCGGCGCGCGCCGACCTCGAGCGCGCGCAGAACGAAGCGCAGACCTACGCCAACCGGGTCATCCCCGAAGCGCGCGGCCGCGTGGCGCAGATCACGCAGGCGGCCGAGGCCTATCTGCAACAGACGGTTGCGGAAGCCACCGGCCAGACCTCGCGTTTCGTCAAGATCTACGATCAGTACAAGCTCGCGCCTGATGTGACGCGCCAGCGCATGTATCTTGAGACGATGGAGCGTGTGCTCGGCGGCACCGACAAGATCATCATCGATTCCGGCGCGCAGGGCTCCGGTGTTGTGCCCTATCTGCCGCTCAACGAGCTCGCGCGCCAGCCGCAACCGCCGCAGGCGGGAGGCCGCCAATGAAGCTCAATGTCATTGGCGGCATCGTTCTCGTTCTCGTCGTAGCGGCGCTGGTCGTGGTCTACAGTTCGCTATTTACCGTCTATCAGACGCAGCAGGCGCTGGTGGTGCGATTGGGCCAGCCCGTGCGCGTCGTAAGCCAGCCCGGCCTGAACGTAAAACTGCCGTTTATCGACGCGGTCATCGGGATCGACAAGCGTATCCTCGATCTCGAAGCGCCGGCGCAGGAGGTGATTGCCTCCGACCAGAAGCGGCTCGTGGTCGACGCCTTCGCGCGCTATCGCATTCAGGACCCGTTGCGGTTCTATCAAACGCTGGGATCGATCCAGGGCGCAAATTCGCAGCTTGCCATCCTGCTCAATTCGGCGCTGCGGCGCGTGCTGGGCGAGGCCACCTTCACCCATGTGGTTCGCGACCAACGCGCCGAATTGACGGCGCGCATCCGCGAGCTGGTCGATGTCGAGGCGCGTGGCTACGGCATCTCCGTTGTCGACGTGCGCATCCGGCGCGCCGATCTGCCTGAGCAGAACAGCCAGGCGGTCTATCAGCGCATGCAGACCGAACGTCAGCGCGAGGCGGCGGAATTCCGCGCGCAGGGCGCCCAGCGCGGACAGGAAATCCGCTCGCGCGCAGATCGCGACGTCACGGTGCTGATTGCGGACGCGACGTCCAAGGCCGAGCAGATCCGCGGCGAAGGCGATTCGACCCGCAACAAAATCTTCGCCGACGCCTTCAACAAGGATCCGGACTTCTTCGCTTTCTACCGCTCGATGCAGGCCTACGAAGCCTCGATGAAGCACAACGACACCCGCCTGCTGCTCAAGCCGGACACGAGCTTCTTTCGCTATTTCAACGATCCCAGCGGCAAATCGAAGGGCGATATCGCGGCGCCATCGGCTCGCCCGCCGGGAGCGCCACCGGCTGCGGCGAGGTAGCTCAATCGCTGCGCACGATATATCCCCCGGTGCCGCGTAAATGTTGGATTTCCTGGTCGCTCTCGGTCTCGTTTTCGTCATCGAAGGCTTGGTGTTCGCCGCTTTTCCGGGATCGGCAAAGCGGGCCATGAGCGCCGTGTTGGGAATGCCTGATATCCCGTTGCGTCTGACGGGAATCGCATGCGCTGTCATCGGAGTGATTTTGGTGTGGTTGGTGCGCGGCTGAACTTAGCTTTTCGATCCGAATCGGCTTCCATGGCGCTGCTTGAGGCGCTCTTGAATCCGCCGCAGGACAGGGGCAGTGTCGCCGCAACCCTTTTCAGGAGCTCTGACGCCCATGCTCGGCACTTACGCTAATTTCCGGCGTCTTCGCCGGTCTGCATTTGCGGCCTTTACCGCTGTGGCGATCGCTCTGCCGGTCACATTGGCCGGCGTGCCGCATGCGGGCGCGCGCGGACCCGATGGCATCGCCGATGCCGCCGAAGCGGTCATCGATGCAGTGGTCAATATCTCGACCTCACAGACAGTTGATGTACGCGGCGGGCAGATGCCGCAACTGCCGCCGGGCTCCCCATTCGAGGAATTCTTCGAGGAATTCTTCAAGAACCGGCGCGGCCAAGGTGGCCAGGGCGGGCAAGGGGGACAAGGCGGGCAAAACAGACCGGGCGGTCAGGGCGAAAATCAAAATCGCACGCCGAACCCCCGGCGGGTGAATTCGCTCGGCTCCGGTTTCATTATCGACGCCGCCGGCATCGTGGTGACGAACAATCACGTCATTTCCGAAGCCGACGAGGTCAGCGTCATCCTCAATGACGGCACCCGCCTCAAGGCGGAGATTCTCGGCCGCGATCAGAAGACCGACATCGCGCTGCTCAAGATCACTCCAACGAAGCCGCTCAAGGCGGTGAAGTTCGGCGATTCCGAAAAGCTGCGGCTGGGCGAATGGGTGATCGCCATCGGCAATCCGTTCAGCCTCGGCGGCACGGTGACCGCCGGCATCGTCTCGGCGCGCAACCGCGACATCAATTCCGGCCCCTACGACAACTACATCCAGACCGACGCCGCCATCAATCGCGGCAATTCCGGCGGCCCGCTGTTCAACCTCGACGGCGAAGTCATCGGCGTCAACACGGCGATCATTTCGCCCTCCGGCGGCTCGATCGGCATTGGGTTCGCGGTGCCCTCGAAAACGGTCGTCGCGGTCATCGACCAGTTGCGCCAGTTCGGCGAGACGCGCCGCGGCTGGCTCGGCGTGCGCATCCAGCAGGTCACCGAGGACATTGCGGAAAGTCTCAGCATCAAGCCGCCGCGCGGCGCGCTGATCGCAGGCATCGACGACAAGGGTCCGGCCAAGCCGGCAGGCATCGAACCCGGCGACGTGGTCGTCAAGTTCGACGGCCGCGACATCAAGGAGATGCGCGATCTGCCGCGCATCGTCGCCGATACGGCGGTCGGCAAGGATGTCGAGGTCATCGTCATCCGCAAGGGCAAGGAAGAGAAGAAGATCGTCAAGCTTGGCCGTCTCGAGGACGGAGAAAAGCAGGCGGCACTGGCGGCGAAGAAGGAAGCCGTGCCCGAGCCGAAATCGACGGTTAAAAAGACGCTCGGCCTCGACCTCGCCAATCTCAACGACGAGTTGCGCAAGCGCTACAAGATCAAGGACAGCGTGAAGGGCGTGGTCATCACCGGCGTGGAGGAGAACTCTCCGGCGGCGGAGAAGCGCCTGAGCGCCGGCGCGGTCATCGTCGAACTGCAGCAGAAGGCGGTGACCAATGCCGCCGATTTCCAGCAACGGATCGACAAGCTGAAGAAGGAAGGCAAGAAGACGGCGGTGCTGCTGGTGGCAAGTCCCGATGGCGACACCACCTTCGTGGCGATCGGCTTGCAGTAATTTTTTGGTCATTGCGGGTTCGCGCCTCTTGGCGCGCTCCGGAATGACCAGGACTTATTCGACGAATTCTTGCCTGCGGTATCCCTGCACATACAACAGCGCAGTGAGGTCGCCGTGCTCGATGCGCGCGGGCGCCGCGGCCGCCACCTTCGGCTTGGCGCGATAGGCGATCCCGAGTCCCGCCTCCGCGATCATCTCCATGTCGTTGGCGCCGTCGCCGGCAGCAAGTGTTTCATATTTTTCCAGCCGTAAGCGTTGCCGCAGCTCGACGAGCATTGCGCGTTTGCCCGCGCGTCCGAAGACCGGCTCGGTCACCGTGCCGGCGATGTTTTTTCCATCGAGCACCAGCGTATTGGCGCGGCTTTCGTCGAAGCCGATCATTGCGGCGATCGGAGCGGTGAACAAAGTGAAGCCGCCGGACACCATGCAGGTATGCGCGCCGTTTGCCCGCAGGGTCGCCACGAGTATGCGCGCGCCGGGCGTCAGCGTAATGCGCTTGGCGATCACCGCGTCGATGGCGGCGGTGGGCAGGCCCTTGAGCAGCGCCACGCGCTCGCGCAAGGCCGGCTCGAATTCGATCTCGCCGCGCATCGCGCGCGCGGTGATGGCGGCGATGCGCGCTTTAAGCCCGGCATGATCCGCCAGTTCGTCGATGCATTCCTGGTTGATCATGGTGGAATCCATGTCGGCGAGAAAAAGTTTCTTGCGCCGCCGTTCGCTGTTCTGCACGACGACGTCGACCGGGCGATTTATGGCTGCGCGGATACGGTCGGCCAGCGCGCGTTGGTCCGCGCCCGCTTCCGCGCTAAAGGGAATGTCGGCGGCGGCGCCTTCGCCGAGCCATTGCGGCGCTCCGGCGCCGGGCAAAACGTCGCGCGCGCGTTCGAGGGCGGCCGCGTCGAGCGCGGCAGGCTTCGCAATCAGGGTTGCTACATGGGTCATGCGATGCACGAGAACAAACGCGCGGTGCTTATCGCAGGGCCGACCGCGAGCGGCAAGCAGCCGTAGCCCGGATTTTGCTACGCTTCATGCGGCGACGCTTGCTATGTGTTGCCAACGACTTCGACGCTGCCGCGCTGTGCGGATTCGACGAGCCGGTTTTTTGCTTCTTCAAGAAAAGCGATGACCTGCTTCCGCGACACCGACGGAAAGCCCGCGAGAAATTCATTAATCGACTCACGCGCTTCAAGGTAGTCGAGCAGCGTCTGCACGGGAACTCTGGTGCTGCTAAATACCGGCGCGCCACCCATAACCTCGGGACTACGGACCACAATTGGCTGTTTCATCGCAGCAACTTACTCCCAGGCTGGCATCGCATGCACGACGGCACGTAGCCCTATTCGAAAAGCGGACTGACCTTGCTCAAGACTTCATCGATGATGAGGTCGGGAACCGTTTCTAGCTTCTTGCCTCCTCGCGCACGCAGATCGAGTGCGCGCGGCTGATCGCAGCGCACGACTCCAGCCGTCTGCGTGCCGGCGCCAGTGAGCGAGACCGCAAAGCCCGCGGTTCGGGCAAAACTTCCTCCGGTCGTGATCGGCAGCACGACGGGCACGCCGGTCAGGCAGTTGAACTTGCCCGGCGATATCACCAGCACTGGCCGCTTGCCCTGTTGTTCATGGCCGGCGGTCGGATCGAGTGAGACGACATAAATGTCGCCGCGCTGCATTAGAAGATTCTTTGTTTGAGCATGATCTTTTCCGAAAACCGGTATCCACTTTTCGGGATCATGCTCTAGATCAACTCGCGGCCGGCAGGCGGGTTCTTGAGCCAATCGCGCTCCTCGCGCGAGCGTCGCGCTGACGGCTTGCACTGCGCCAGCAATTCGTCGAGCGAATAGCGTCGGCGCCTCTTCGGATCGACGACGAGCCTGCCCGCCTTAATCGACAGGCCGACGGCAGCATCCGGGGCGAGATCGAGCGCGTCGAGCATGGCCTTGGGGATCGCGAGCATGACCGATCCCCCAACTTTTCGCAGCCGTGCAGCATTCGGCATGATATGACCCTTCTTAAATTATATTGCAGTATAATACGCGCGCATCCGGCCAACAAGCCCGCAATGGCAAGACCGCAATGGATTGACGTGTTTTCTACGGCGAACCGGATTCCACTTCGCCGAAAAACGTTTTATCTCATCCCCATGCACAGACCCAACGTCATCCTCATCGCCGGGCCGACCGCGAGCGGCAAGTCGACGCTGGCGCTTGCGCTCGCCGAAAAGCTCAAGGGCGTGGTCGTCAATGCCGACTCCATGCAGGTCTATCGCGACCTGCACGTCATTACAGCGCGGCCCTCGCCCGAGGAAGAGTCGCGCGTGCCGCATCGGCTCTACGGCCATGTCGACGCGGCGAAGAATTATTCGGTCGGGCAATGGTGCCGCGATGTCGGCGCGGTTATCGCGGAGGCGCATGACGCCGGAAAACTGCCGATCCTGGTCGGCGGCACGGGTCTCTATTTCAAGGCGCTGACGAGCGGACTGGCAGCCGTGCCGCCAACTCCGCCCGGCATCCGTGCGGCGGTCCGCGCCCGGCTCAAGGCCGAAGGCGTGGCCGCGCTCTATGCCGAACTGGGCAAACGCGACCCGGCGGCGGCGCAGCGGCTGATGCCGAACGACAGCTCCCGCATCTGCCGCGCGCTTGAGGTTCTGGCGGCAACCGGCCGTTCGCTGTCGGAGTGGCACCGGGAGGGCATGCCGGCGGCGGTCGATCCGAAACGCGCGGCGAAGATTTTTCTCACCTGCGAGCGGCAAGAGCTTGTGCGGCGGATCGAACAGCGCTTCGACGTCATGCTCGCAGCCGGCGCGCTCGACGAGGTGCGCGCGCTCGACGCCCGTGCGCTCGATCCGCTGCTGCCGGCGATGAAGGCGCATGGGGTGCCTTGGCTGGCCCGGCATCTGCGGGGAGAGATTTCGCTCGCCGAGGCCGCCGAGGGGGCAAAGATGGACACCCGCCGCTACGCCAAGCGCCAGCTCACCTGGTTTCGCAATCAGATGTCGGATTGGCCCTGGGCCGCCCATGGCGAGGCCGCCGAAGCCATCCAAAGGCAGCTTTCGGGCGGATGACGCCCCATTTCAGGCTTGACCGGCCGCCAGGCACCCCTTATGTTGCCACGCAATGATCGTTCAGGAGACAGCCGTGTTGCGCAACATTATTACCCTCGTATCGGTACGGACGCCGCTGCGGCAAGCCTGATGGGTCTGCCACGGGAGCGTCCAGACCATGGCCCTTGCGGGCCTTTTTTATTGGCTGGTGCGAGGAAAATCGGAAGGAACGACGAAATGACACGCGAAATGACCGGCGCCGAGATGGTGCTCGAAGCGCTCGCCGACCAGGGCGTGAAGCACATCTTCGGTTATCCCGGCGGCGCGGTACTGCCGATCTACGACGCCATTTTTTCGCAGGACAAAGTCCAGCACATCCTGGTGCGCCACGAGCAGGGCGCGGTGCATGCGGCGGAAGGCTATGCGCGCTCGACCGGCAAAGTGGGTTGCGTGCTGGTCACCTCCGGCCCCGGCGCGACCAATGCGGTGACGGGCCTGACCGACGCGCTGATGGATTCCATCCCGATCGTCTGCATCACCGGACAGGTTCCGACGCATTTGATCGGCAACGACGCCTTCCAGGAATGCGACACCGTCGGCATCACGCGGCCGTGCACCAAGCATAATTACCTGGTCAAGCGCATCGAGGATTTGCCGCGCGTGCTGCACGAGGCTTTCCATATCGCGTCGAGCGGACGGCCGGGGCCGGTGGTCGTCGATATCCCGAAGGACATCCAGTTCGCCAAGGGCATCTATTCCAAGCCGAAGGATTTCCCGCACAAGGGTTATCGCCCGAAGGTCAAGGGCGACATGGGCAAGATCAAGGCCGCCATCGACCTGATGGCATCGGCCAAGCGCCCGCTGTTCTACACCGGCGGCGGCGTCATCAATTCCGGGCCAGCGGCGAGCGACCTGCTGCGCGAACTGGTCAAGCTCTCAGGCTTCCCGATCACCTCGACGCTGATGGGCCTCGGCGCCTATCCGGCCGCCGATCCGCAATGGATGGGCATGCTGGGGATGCACGGCACGCTGGAAGCCAACATGGCGATGCACGATTGCGACGTGATGATCTGTATCGGCGCGCGCTTCGACGACCGCATCACCGGCCGGCTCGATGCCTTCGCGCCGCATTCGAAAAAAATCCACGTCGACATTGACGCCTCGTCGATCAACAAGAACGTCAAGGCCGACGTCGGCATCATCGGCGACTGCGCGCATGTGCTTGAGGACATGGTGCGGCTGTGGCGCACCAGCGCGATCCATCCCGACAAAAAGGCGCTGGCGGACTGGTGGAAGCAGATCGAGAAGTGGCGTGCGCGCAAATCGCTCGCCTACAAGAACTCCAATACCATCATCAAGCCGCAATACGCGATTCAGCGGCTCTATGAGCTGACCAAGGACAAGGACGTCTACATCACCACGGAGGTCGGCCAGCATCAGATGTGGGCGGCGCAGTTTTTCCATTTCCAGGAGCCCAACCGCTGGATGACATCGGGCGGGCTCGGCACCATGGGCTATGGCCTGCCGGCCTCGGTCGGCGTGCAGATGGCGCATCCGAAGTCGCTGGTCATCGACATCGCTGGCGAGGCTTCGGTGCTGATGACGATGCAGGAGATTTCCACGGCGGTGCAGTACCGGCTGCCGGTGAAGATATTCATTCTCAACAATCAGTACATGGGCATGGTGCGGCAGTGGCAGGAGTTGCTACACGGCGGCCGCTACGCCGAGAGCTATTCCGAGGCGCTGCCGGATTTCGTCAAGCTGGCGGAGGCCTATCACGCGGTCGGCATCCGTTGCGACAAGCCGGGCGATCTCGATGGCGCCATCCGCGAGATGATCAAGGTGGACAAGCCGGTGCTGTTCGACTGCGTGGTCGATCCGAAGGAAAACTGCTTCCCGATGATCCCGTCGGGACGCGCGCACAATGAAATGATCCTGGGTGACGCGGCCGAGACGCTCGAAGACGCGATCACCGAGGAAGGCAAGGTGATGGTGTGACTTTTTCTTGTCATGCGCGGGCTTGACCCGCGCATCCATGATGAGGGTCAGCAAATGAGAGCTTTATGTAAGTCTTTCTTTGTCGGCCGGCTTCATGGATTGCCGGGTCAAGCCCGGCAATGACAAACAGTGCAACAAGGACGACGGCCGTGAACGCAAATATGACCACCTCCCACTACCCGAGCGCGCCGACGGCGCAGCGCTCGGAAAGTCACACGCTCTCCGTGCTCGTGGACAACGAGCCCGGCGTGCTGGCGCGCGTCATCGGGCTGTTCTCCGGGCGCGGCTACAATATCGATTCGCTCACGGTGTCGGAGACCGAGCACCAGACGCATCTGTCGCTTATTACCATCGTCACCACCGGCACGCCGATGGTGATCGAGCAGATCAAGAACCAGCTCGACCGGCTCGTTCCGGTTCACCGCGTCGTGGACATGACGGTCTCCGGCCGTGCCATCGAGCGCGAACTGGCGATGGTCAAGGTCAAGGGAAAAGGCGAACAGCGAGTCGAGGCGTTGCGGCTTGCGGATGCATTCCGCGCCCGCGTGATCGACGCCACCACCGAGAGCTTCGTGTTCGAAATCACCGGAAAAAGCGACAAGATCGAGCAGTTCGTCGCCTTGATGCTGCCGCTCGGGCTGGTCGAGGTCTCGCGCACCGGCATCGCCGCCATCGCGCGCGGACCGGAGGGGATGTGACTTTCAGGCTCGTTTGACATACGTACGGTGATACCGTACACAAAAGCATGCGGCTCACCGTCTTTCGTCACAAAGACCTTGAAAGATTGTGGCGACGTGACGAGGCGCGCGGAGCCGCGCGGCAACACGAGGCCAAACTTCGTGCAATGTTGACTGCGCTGGAGGAAGCAGAAAATATTGCTGAACTTGAAACCATCCCAGGATGGCGCCTTCATCCCCTCAAAGGTAATCGAAAGGGTGCATGGAGCCTTTCGGTGACCCGTAACTTTCGTCTGACTTTTAGGATAGTGGGCTCCGCTATCAGCGATATCAATCTCGAAGACTATCACTGAGGAACGATCTATGCCGATGAAGAATCCGTCGCATCCTGGCGAAGTCTTTTACTGGGGCGTTCTCGAGCCTCTCGACATCAGCGTCGCCGAAGCCGCTCGCGTGCTCGGTGTACGACGAGCAACTTTGTCGGCTGTCGTGAATGGCAGGGCAGCCCTTTCGCCGGAGCTTGCGCTTCGGATCGAAAAGGCATTCGGTCCGAAGGTGGACCTCTTGCTCCGGATTCAAGCGGCTCATGATGTGGCTCAAGTCCGTAAACGCGCGAGCCGGATCAAGGTCAAGCGGTATGTGGCCAAGGCAGCGTAAAGTAGGCTTGTCCTGACCATCCGTTATACCTAGAAACAGCACGGCAAGATCGAGGGCCAATAATTGGCCGAAGTAGGGGTAACAATCATGCGTGTTTATTACGATCGCGACGCCGACCTGAACCTGATCAAGGGCAAGAAGGTCGCCGTCGTCGGCTATGGCAGCCAGGGCCATGCCCACGCGCTCAATCTGCGCGATAGCGGGGTCAAGGACGTCGTGGTGGTTTTGCGCAAGACCTCGGCCGGCGTGAAGAAGGCCGAGGCCGAAAAACTGCCCGTGAAGGAAGTCGCCGAGGCCGCCAAATGGGCCGACGTGATGATGATGCTCACGCCCGATGAGTTGCAGGGCGACATTTATCGCGACCATCTGCACGCCAACATGAAAAATGGCGCCGCGCTGATGTTCGCGCACGGGCTCAACGTGCATTTCAATCTGATCGAGCCGCGCGCCGACCTCGACGTGCTGATGATCGCGCCCAAGGGCCCCGGCCACACCGTGCGTTCGGAATACCAGCGAGGCGCCGGTGTGCCGTGCCTGGTGGCGATCCACAAGGATGCGTCGGGCAACGCGCACGATCTCGGTCTTTCGTATGCCTCGGCGATCGGCGGCGGCCGCGCCGGCATCATCGAGACCACCTTCAAGGAAGAATGCGAGACCGACCTGTTCGGCGAGCAGACCGTCTTGTGCGGCGGTCTCGTCGAACTGATGAAGGCCGGTTACGAGACGCTGGTGGAAGCCGGCTACGCGCCGGAGATGGCCTATTTCGAATGCGTGCATGAAGTGAAGCTGATCGTCGACCTCATTTACGAGGGCGGCATCGCCAACATGAACTATTCGGTGTCGAACACCGCCGAATATGGCGAATATGTTTCCGGCCCGCGCGTCATTAACGCCGAGACCAAGGCCGAGATGAAACGCATCCTTGCCGATATCCAGTCCGGCCGTTTCACCCGCGACTGGATGCTGGAGAACAAGGTCAACCAGACCTCGTTCAAGGCCACCCGCGCCAAGCTCGCCGAGCACCCCATCGAGCAGGTGGGCGCCAAGCTGCGCGAGATGATGCCGTGGATCAAGCAGCGCGCGCTGGTCGACAAGACCAAGAATTAATCGCCGGCCCACCTGCGTGCCGCCACTAGCCTTGGCAGGATAGTCAGGCGAAGATCGCCGGCAGGGGAACACATGTCGGCGAACGCCGCGGCAACAGCGCATTCCAGCGCGCAAACGACAACGGCCGTCACGCTTGCCAGCGTGACGGTTTCGTTTCGGCTGGCCGATGGCGGCGCCTACAAGGCGGTCGAGAACGCCACGCTCGATGTCGCCGACGGCGAATTCGTCGCCATCGTGGGCCCGACCGGCTGCGGCAAGTCGACATTGCTCAACATTGCCGCCGGGCTGATTGCGCCCTCGCTCGGCCGCGTCGATATTTTCGGCGTCGAGCTTGCGACGCTCAACCGGCAGGCCGGCTATCTTTTCCAGGCGGATTCCTTGTTTCCCTGGAAGACCGCGCTGGAAAATGTCGCAATCGGGCTGGAGACCTCGGGGACGCCGCCGGCCGCGGCGCGCGAGCGGGCGCAAATCTGGCTCACGCGCGTGGGCTTGGGCTCCTTCGGCGACCGCTATCCGCACATGCTTTCGGGCGGGCAAAGAAAGCGCGTCGGGCTGGCGCAGGTGCTGATCCGCGATCCGAAAATCCTGCTGATGGACGAGCCGTTCGGCCCGCTCGACGCGCAGACGCGCCAGATCATGGGCAACCAGCTGCTCGATCTGTGGAGCGCCGACCGCAAGGCCGTGCTGTTCGTTACTCACGATCTGGAAGAGGCCATCGCTTTGTCCGACCGCGTGGTCATCATGTCGGCGGGGCCTGCCGCGCACATTATCGGCGACTGGCGGGTGGCGCTGGCGCGGCCGCGCGATATCGCCGAGGTCAAGCTTGAGCGCGCCTTCCACGACATCCACCGCGAAATCTGGCAGGTGCTCAAATCCGAGGTGATGAAGGGCTACGCGCAGACGGGGGGCGGATGATGCAGCGCGCGAAGCTCATTACACTCCAGCTGCTGGTCGCGGTCGCCTCGCTCGTGCTGTGGCATTTGCTCACCGCGATTCCGGTCGGCGACAAGCCGCTTCTGCCGCCGTTCTTCTTTTCCACGCCGCTCGACGTCGCGGCCCGGGTGGTCAAATGGTTCGCGGAAGGAACCATCTGGCGGCATCTGTGGATTACTTTGACCGAAGCGATCCTTGCATTCGTGATCGGCTCGGTTGCGGGCGTGCTGGTCGGTTTCTGGTTCGCGCGCCAGCCGTTGGTGGCGGCCGTGCTCGACCCGTATGTGAAAATGTTCAACGCGCTGCCGCGCATCGTGCTGGCGCCGATCTTCACGCTCTGGTTCGGCCTCGGCATCATGTCGAAGGTCGCGCTCGGCGTGACGCTGGTTTTCTTCATCGTGTTCTTCAACGTCTACCAAGGCGTCAAGGAAGTCAGCCCTACCGTGCTGGCGAATGCGCGCATGCTCGGCATGAGCGAGCGGCAATTGATGCGCCACGTCTATTGGCCCTCGGCGCTGTCCTGGATGTTTTCCTCGCTGCACACCTCGGTGGGATTTGCGGTGGTGGGCGCGGTGGTGGGCGAATATCTCGGATCCGCCGCCGGGCTCGGCTATCTCATTTTGCAGGCGGAAGGAACCTTCGATATTGCAGGCGTATTCGCCGGTATGTTCGTGCTCGCGGCCTTCGTCATCGTGATCGATACGCTCGTCACGATGGTCGAGAAGCGCCTGCTGGTCTGGCGCCCGCTTGCCGCCGAGACGCGGACCTGAGACAGTTTAGCTGTTGGTTGAGCATGATCTTTTCCGACCTTCCTTCGCCCGCCGCAGCGGGCTTCGCACTCGGGTCCAGCCTTTGGCTGGCCCGAGCACAGGCTCCGGCGGGCAACCGGTTTCCACTTTTCGGGATCATGCTCTAGGCAGTACCGCCGCGGTGGCTTATCGTGATGCCGAAATGACCTGCTCAATGGCCTTAAACAAAACAGGGAGAAAATCATGGCGGGACAATTGATCCGGCGGATTGCGGTTTCGCTCGCCGCGCTCGCGCTGTCGTCGGTCCTCGCGCTGGCGCAGTCGAAGGTCACGATTGCCATCGGCGGCGCGAGCTGCCTGTGCTATCTGCCGACCGTGCTGGCAAAGCATCTCGGCGAATACGAGAAGGCCGGCGTGAATGTCGAGATGGTCGACTTCAAGGGCGGCTCGCAGTCGCTTACCGCCGTGCTCGGCGGCAGCGCCGACGTCGTGTCCGGCTATTTCGATCATTGCGTGAATCTGGCGGCGAAGGGCCAGAGCTTGCAAGCCTTTGTGGTCTATGACCGCTATCCCGGCTTTGCGCTTGTCGTTTCGCCGAAACAGGGCGACGCCATCAAGTCGATCAAGGACCTTGGCGGCAAGCGCATCGGCGTCAGCGCGCCCGGCTCATCGACCGATTACTTTCTGAAATTCATCCTGAAGAAAAACGGCGTCGATCCGGCATCCGTCGGCATCATCGGCATTGGGTTGGGCGCAACGGCGGTCGCGGCGATGGAGCAGGGCAGCGTCGATGCCGCCATCATGCTCGATCCCGCGGTGACGCTGTTGCAGGGGAAAAACAAGGGCCTCAAAATCCTCAGCGACACGCGCACGCAAAAGGACACGCTCGATGTGTTCGGCGGCGAGTATCCGGGCGGCGCGCTCTACACCAAGGCGGATTGGATCGCATCGCATCCGAAGGAGACGCAGGCGCTCACCAATGCGATCGTCAATACCCTGAAGTGGATCCATTCGCATACGCCGGAAGAGATCATGGCGAAAATGCCTGACGAGCTGGTCGGCGCGGACAAGGCGCTGTATCTGGCGGCGCTGAAGAATACGCTGCCGATGTATTCCACCACCGGCAGGATGGACCCCAAGGGCGCGCAAGCGGTGCTGGCGGTGTTCAGCCAGTCGTCGCCGGACGTGGCGAAAGCTAATGTCGATCTGTCGAAGACCTACACCAACAAGTTCGTCGACCAGGCGAACCAGAAGACGGGCATGAAGTAGAAAGAGTCGCCTCACCCCGGCCCTCTCCCCGTTGGTGCGGGGAGAGGGGGATCGCCGATGAACATCCTCTCCATCCAGTCCCACGTCGCCTATGGCCATGTCGGCAACGCCGCGGCGGTGTTTGCGCTCCAGCGCATCGGCGTCGAAGTATGGCCGATCCACACCGTGCAATTTTCCAACCACACCGGCTATGGCGCCTGGCGCGGCCGTGTGTTCGATGCCGGTTTGATCCGCGAAGTGGTGCAGGGCATGGACGAGCGCGGCGTGCTTGGCGAATGCGACGGCGTGCTGTCGGGTTATATGGGGTCGGCCGAGATCGGCGAGGCCATTCTCGACACGGTCGCGCGCGTCAGGAGCGCCAACCCGGCGGCGCGCTATTGCTGCGACCCGGTGATCGGCGATGTCGAGACCGGCATCTTCGTCGGCCCCGGCATCCCGGAATTCATCAAGGCGCGGGCCCTGCCGGTGGCGGACGTGATCGCGCCCAATCAGTTCGAGCTTGAATATCTCGCCGGCCGCGCGACCGGAACGCTCGGCGATGCACTCGCGGCGGTGAAGGCTTTGCATGCGCTTGGGCCGCGCGCCATTCTTGTCACCTCGGTGCATACCGAGGAGACGCCGGCGGATGCGGTCGATCTCATCGCCTCGGACGCCGGAGGACGCTTTCGCCTGCGCACGCCGAAATTGCCGATCTCGGTGAGCGGGGCGGGAGATGCCATCGCGGCCTTGTTCTTTGCGCATTATCGGCGCAGCGGCTCGGCCGCCGAGGCATTGTCGCTTTCGGCCTCGGCGATCTTCGGCGTGTTGAGCCGAACGGCGGAGGTCGGCGCGCGGGAAATCCTGCTTGTCGCCGCGCAGCACGAACTTGTCGCGCCAAGCCGTGTCTTCGAAGCCGAGGCGCTCGGCGCGCGGCCATGAGCGAAAGAATTTCTGTCGTCCATATCGACCGGCTGGATTTATCCTTCGCTCCGAAGCCGTGGGAGTTCGCTGATCGGCGCCGCGCCGAGATCGACGCACATTTTGCAGGCTTGCAACGTGTGCGGCCGGCGCTGTGGAACGGGCGTGTGCTGCTGACGTACGAGCATGCGCTCGACGGCGGCGTATTCCGCGGCGCTTATCTGGAAACCGACTACGCAAGCTTCCTCGCCTGGCGCGACTGGGGTTATCCGGATACTGGTATGACCGACTGCTTTGGTGCGGCGGCAGTTTTGACATCGGACGGCGCCTTCCTGCTTGGCATCATGGGCGCACACACGGCCAATGCGGGACGTATTTATTTTCCCTGCGGTACGCCCGATCCGCGCGATATCGTTGACGGGCGAGTCGACCTCGATGCCAGCGTGCGGCGCGAGCTTATTGAGGAAACCGGGCTGGATATCGGCGAGTTTGAATCGGAAGGCGGTTGGACCGCCGTGCTGGCCATGCCGTTCATCATGCAGGTCAAATTATTGCGCTCACGGCAGGACGCGGCGAGTTTGCGTCGGTGGATCATTCAAAATCTTGCAGGCGACAAGCAACCGGAATTCGCCGACATCCGCATCGTGCGTTCGCTTGCCGATCTCGATCCGGCGATGCCTGATTTCATTCAGGCGTATCTAAGAGATATCTGGAAATGACCTTTCGGCCGGGTATTGGCCTTGCATTGCCGCGTCAGACGCCGTGAAGTGAACGATTCGCGATTGAGTAAGGGTGCATCATGATTCCGAAGCAGTTGAGCAAACAGTTCCGTGTCGATAATTCCAAGGCCTTTCACCTTTCCGCCTTCAAGCCCGACGACACCGGGGGCCTTGGCATCAAGAAGGACGACGGCAAGGAGTTACTGGCCGCGAGCGTCGAGCAACTTCGGGACTTGCAAGAGCGTCTCTATGCTCAGGACCGCTGGGCGGTGCTGATTATTCTTCAGGGCATGGATACGGCCGGCAAGGACGGCGTCATCGAGCACGTGATGTCGGGCGTCAATCCGCAGGGCGTTTCGGTCTTCTCGTTCAAGGCGCCCAGCGCGGAAGAGCTCGACCACGACTTCATGTGGCGGACGACCATGCGGCTGCCGGAGCGCGGCCGGATCGGCATCTTCAACCGGTCATATTATGAGGAGTTGCTGGTGCCGCGGGTGCACCCGGAAATTCTGGCGCGGCAGAAATTGCATCCCAAACTGATCACGCGCGACATCTGGAAACAGCGCTTCGCCGACATCTCCGCCTTCGAAAAATATCTCGCTCATAACGGCACGATCGTTCTCAAGTTCTTTCTGAACATTTCCAAGAACGAACAGCGTGACCGCTTGCTGGCTCGGCTCGACCTGCCGGAGAAGCGATGGAAATTTTCGCTCGGCGATATTGCCGAGCGCAAACTGTGGCTGCGTTATATGGCCGCCTATCAGGACATGATCCGCAACACCGCGTCGAGCGCGGCGCCTTGGCACATCGTTCCCGCGGACCGGAAATGGTTCGCGCGGCTGGTCGTGGCTTCCGCCCTGATCGAACGGATGAAAAGCCTCAATCTGAAATTCCCCAAGGCCGACCGCGCCATGCTTTTGCAGACCAAGCAAATCCGGAAGGCCTTGTCGAAAGACTGAAGATCTGGGGCCGACAGCCATTGCGGAGGGCTATCGCCGGTCTTGCCGGAATGGCCCGGCTTCCGCTAAATAGAGCGCTGGCCCCAAGGTTAACGCGCGATTAAACATATTCCGCGACCTTGCGGGCTGGACGAGGGTTTGAGGCATGTCGACGCGCCACCATATCTGCGCGCTCCGACGGGCGGCCGGAACGGCCAAGCCCGCTGCCGCCCTCACTCTGGGCTCGCTGCTGCTCCTTATCCGCCCCTGAGGGCCGGCTGGGCATTTGCGCCTGGGCACTCAGGGGGTCAATCGGAGAGTTAGGACCCCATAGAGCGCCCGCGCGGCGCAAGCGAGAAGGACCAGTTCCATGACAAACCCGACCCAGTCCGAAAAGGACCGCGTCGTCATCTTCGACACCACTTTGCGCGACGGCGAGCAATGTCCCGGCGCCACGATGACGCATGAAGAAAAGCTCGCGGTCGCCGAGCTGCTCGACGCCATGGGCGTCGACATCATCGAGGCCGGCTTTCCGATCGCCTCGGAAGGCGACTTTGCCGCGGTGCATGAGATTGCCAAGCGCAGCAAAAACGCCGTGATCTGCGGCCTTTCGCGTGCATCGCTGAAAGACATCGACCGCTGCGCCGAAGCGATCAAGCCCGCCAAGCGCCGGCGCATTCATACGTTTCTCTCCACCTCGCCGGTGCACATGAAGTGGAAGCTGCAAAAAGAGCCGCATGAAGTGTTCGAGATGGTGATCGCGCAGGTCACCCGCGCGCGCAGCCACACCGACGACGTCGAATGGTCGGCCGAGGACGGCACGCGCACCGAGCACGATTTTCTCTGCCGCTGCGTGGAGGCGGCGATCAATGCCGGCGCCACCACCATCAATATTCCGGATACGGTCGGCTACACCGTGCCGGAGGAATATGCCGCGCTGTTCAGGATGGTGCGCGAGCGCGTGCCGAATTCCGACAATGCGCGCTTCTCCGTTCATTGCCACGACGACATCGGCATGGCGGTGGCGAATTCCCTTGCCGGGGTGAGCGGCGGCGCGCGCCAGATCGAATGCACCATCAACGGCATCGGCGAGCGCGCGGGCAATGCCGCGCTCGAAGAGGTCGTCATGGCCATGAAAGTGCGCAACGACGTGCTGCCGTTCTGGACCGGCGTCGATGCAACGATGCTCACGCGCGCCTCGAAGCTGGTGGCGGCCGCGACTTCGTTCCCGGTGCAGTACAACAAGGCGATCGTCGGCCGAAATGCCTTTGCGCATGAGTCCGGCATCCACCAGGACGGCATGCTCAAGAATGCGCAGACCTATGAGATCATGACGCCGGAAAGCGTCGGGGTGAAGCAGACCTCGCTGGTCATGGGCAAGCATTCTGGTCGCCACGCCTTTGCCCATAAATTGGAAGAACTCGGATATCACCTCGCCGCCAACCAGCTGGAAGACGCCTTCGTGCGCTTCAAGGCGCTCGCGGACAAGAAGAAGCAGATCTACGACGAGGACATCGAGGCGCTGGTCGACGAGGAAATCGCCCACGCGCACGACCGCATCAAGGTGCTGTCATTGACGGTGATCGCCGGCACCATGGGGCCGCAGTCGGCGACGCTCAGCCTCGATATAGACGGCAAGCACGTCACCACGCAGTCAACCGGCAACGGGCCTGTCGATGCGATCTTCAAGGCGATCCGCGAACTGGTGCCGCATGAGGCGAAACTGGAGCTCTACCAGGTGCACGCGGTGACCGAGGGCACCGACGCCCAGGCCGAAGTTTCGGTGCGGCTGTCGGAAAACGGCCGCGCCGTCACTGCCAAGGGCGCCGACCCGGACACGCTGGTGGCGTCCGCCAAGGCCTATCTTGGCGCGCTCAACAAGCTCCTGAGCCGCCGCTCGAAGGGCAATGCGGATGAGCGCCGCATCCATTCGACCGACTTCGGCTGACCGTTCCAAAGCGCCGGCCGTCCGCCCGGACGGCCGGTTTTTCATTCATGAGCTGACTGGGGGAAGCGAATGTCTGTGTGGGCCGTCGGCCAGGCTACCGTCACGCGCGTGGAAGAAACTTTCGGCCCGACCTATCCGCCGGCGCATCTTTTTCCGGAATGGAACGACGACATTTTCGCCGAGCATAAAACTTGGCTTGCGCCCAACCACTATGACCCGGCGACGGGACTTGTGAAACTCAGCGTGCACAGCTGGCTGTTGCAGCTTGGCGGCCGAAAAATCCTGATCGATTCCTGCTGCGGCAACAACAAGACCAAGCCGGGCCGTCCGTTCTGGAACATGCTCAGTTTGCCTTATCTCGATCGGCTCGCCGCCGCCGGGGCGCGGGCGGAGGAGATCGATTTCGTGATGTGCACGCATCTGCATCATGATCATGTCGGATGGAACACGCAGCTCAAGGACGGGCGCTGGGTGCCGACGTTTCCGAACGCGCGCTACGTGTTCTCGAAGCCGGATTTCGACTATTTCAAGCAGCTCGACGCCGATCCGGCGAAGGAGCCGGCCGAATTCGGGACGTTCCGCGAATGCGTGCTGCCAATCGTGGAGGCAGGAAGGGCGGAACTGGTCACCGGGCCGCACCGGCTCGACGATCATCTGGAAATTATCCCCGCGCCCGGCCATTCCCCCGGCCATGTGGTGTTCAAGCTCGACAGCGGCGGCGCCCAGGCGCTGTTCATCGGCGATGTGTTTCACCACCTGATGCAGGTCTATTACCCGCACTGGAACTTTCCGAAAAACTCCGACGCCGAGCAGGCACGCCGCAGCCGCAAGCAGGTGCTGGAGCTTTGCGCCTCGACCGGCGCGCTGGTGCTGCCCGGCCATGTCGGGGCGCCGTTCGCCGGCCACATCGAAGCAACGGCCAAGGGGTTCCGCCCGCGATTCGATCTTGCCGATGGCAAGGTTCGCCGCTAGCCACCGCTCAAATCGCGCGGAGCCCGTTAAGAAATCGCGCGCACATTATCCCTAATTGTCTAATCCCGCGGGCATTAACCGACAGAAGCCATGCGGATGTGCTTTATCCTGGTTCCGCTTCCGATGGCGACGCGGCACAGGGAGTTATTCATGCGGAAATTGGCGCTCGCGGGAATTCTCGCCTTAACCATCGCGTCGCCGGCATTCGCGCAGGATATCACGACCAGTCTTCGCCCCGGCATGCAGTCCGGCATCGTGCTGACGCAGTCGCAAATCGCCTATTTCCGCGCCACGCTGAAGCTCAGACCGTCGCAGGCGCAACACTGGCCGGCGATTGAGGCCACGCTGCATGACATCGCGCGGCAGCAGGCGCCGAAATTCACGGCGCAAGGCGCTCCGTATCCGCCCAGCAGAAACACCGTCAAAATCACGCTCACGGCGACCGCCGTCGAGCGGTTAACCATTGCCGCGCGGTCACTGGTCCGCAGCCTCGACGATGGCCAGAAGCTAGATGCAATGCGCATGGCGCATGAGGTCGGTCTTGCCAGCGTGGTGTCGTCGCTCAATTGACGGCATCTTGTGACGGCCCTTGGCGAACTTGCGGCGGCTGCAAGTGAACGGCCGTACATCAAGATTGCTACTATATCGGCAGTAATGACCGCGCGGGCTTGGTCTCACCGCATTGCCGGCTATCGCTATCTCGCGGCAAAGCGGTGCCACTTGGACAATTCGTCGATTGTGTCGCCGAACAACTCAAAGTCGCTGCCCGGACGATTTATTTCCTGCTGGCGGCCCTCGCCGAATTGCCGGGGTTTCGGAGTTTCGCCGGAGGAAGTTTCCCGCGAAGCTTTAATGGCCCGACCGAAATCGTCTTCGAATTGCCGGTAGGTCGATAACTTCCCATCGACAGAATTGCGGTCGAACGCCTGCCTCACCAGAGGCTTCATTTCATCCAGGCCCAGCATCGCGATGGCATTAAGCCATCCGAACCATACGGTGTTGCACTTCGGATCGATAACATTGAACGCTTCGCGCAGAAACCGTCCGGCTTCCGGCCGCACGAGTTCGCCTTGCAGCGTCACCATGGCCAAGGCTTCGCACATGCGTGAGCGAACGAATTCATCGGCCGCCGGGTCAAGTATGATGTCATAGAGAGGCGTTGGATCGCGATCGAATACCGCCGCCATGACGCGATGGCTGGTCACGGTAATTGCGTCCCCCAATATCTCCTCCAGTTCCTCGGACGGTTGCCGAAGCAATCTCGCCAGCGGCCGATAAGCGGATTTCTCCCGCCAAGAGCCGAGTAAATGGAAGATGAAGAAAAGCGGGGTCGGCCGGTTGCGGGTGCCTGCGTCCGACGCGAGATATCGTTCGATCTCCCGCAAAAAGACAGGAACGGCAACATGCCGGATTGCGGACGCGGCGGTGAGAGCGTCGATTGGCAGTCGATCGGAATTCGTCAGCTCAATGATGATCTTCTCAATCTGCATAAACACCACAACACATCGATATTGCGCAAAATGCGCCAGTAATCCGCAATGGCATTCCAGCGCGAATTTGGAGTGGACGTGTCCACCAAGATCATTTGCGATCGGTCAAAGACGCGGTATTAAAAAACAAAGGTTAGCTGCGATTGGTTCCGTCTTTGCAATAAAGGCGGCGTAAGAATTCTCATTTGGTTAGGAGTTTAAGAATAGACGGCGAAGCGAGGCGGTCTTGTAGCGCGCGGATTGCAAATAAGAAACCGGAATTTTCACCGCTTCGCGGAGCATAAAAATATTATTCGCGTAATGGCGCATATATGACTGTATTTTTCGAGCAGACGGGGGATTTTTCGAACCGCATTTTCGACGTGGATGGTCAAAGCGAGTTGAATTGTTTCAATTTGATTCAACTCAACTCAATTAACGGCCGACGACCACTACCGGCAGTTGTAAGTTGGGGCAGCAAAATAAGAGCCGGCAATTTTGGCACGCTGCGGATGCTGCCTGCCTACCGGATCCGCAATTGCTGCGGCGTGCAATCCGGGGATTTGCGGCAATTCAGGCTCTCGATTTAGCGGCGGCGATGGCAAGCACATGCCATTCGACCAGCGAGGCGATCCACTCTTTTTTCGGTTTGCCTTTATTGGACCGGATCAACGCTTCCACTTGCGCGGCCGCGATCGCATGGTCGCGCGTGCGAAAACGCCGCCGTTGTCCGCATGCGATCTGACCCGCTTCGTGCGTTGACCGCCGGAGAAGCGATTTGACCTTGGCTGCCGCGCGTGAGGTCATATCCGTGCGCCGTGAACGTTTAAGCTGCGGCTTCCTGCCGGGCGTCCGCTCATTGGTATCGTCGTCCGTTATGGCCGCGACCAGCATGGGTTGATCTTTTGCCAATGCATCGACGATCCGCTGCCAGACGCCGCGCCGTTTCCACCGGATGAAGCGATTGAATATGGTCATGTAGGGCCCGTATTCGGGCGGACAGGCGCGCCACGCGCAGCCCGACTGCAGGACGTAAATAATGCCGCTGATGACGATGCGATCGTCGATCCGCTTCGGCCCCCTTTGATTTGTAGGCAAATGCACCGCCACGGCGGCCCATTGATCTTCGTTCAGATAGAACGAGTCTCCGATCATCGAACCGCACCCCAATCGAGCAACGGCGGTCAAAGTCTAGGTATTGAGTACAAAAAGCTCTCACCGTGTTTTAAACGAGTACAAAAATTTAATCGCGCTCGGCTCATTCGGTATCGCGGTGTAAAATTATCGTAACTTTGAAAAATTAAGAGAATACGAAGCCACAACATGGCTGAACGTATTGTGATGCAATGGCGCGAATTTTTTTGTATGCAAAATAGCCTCGAACACCATGTGCATGACAAGTATTATTCGGCGAGAGCACGCTCGATTCACGAGGCCCTGGACTGTAAGGCCGGCTTTGTTTCGCTGGGCTTGGACAATTCGTCCACGAGACTCTGAAGTTTCGCCTTGGCGTCGGGGCCGTTGATGGCCGGATTGTCCGCATAGTGACCGATGCAGGCGAGCGCCGTTTGCAGCTTTTTCCTTAAATCGGCTGTCTCAGCGCTAAGGCGCGCGACCGTGGTCTTGAAGCTATGCCGGTTGAACCGCTCCACCGCCTTTTCTACGAAGGGGTCTTGCTCGCCTGCCATCCCCGGAACCCAGGCTTGCTCTTCCTGGCCGAAAAGCGAATCCATATGCCATTCCACAACCGCATCAATCCAGGCGGCTATCGGCTTTCCGGCATGCGCCCGTGCGAGTTCCTCCAGTTGCGAAGTGGCTATATTCCACACATAGGCGGGAATTTGGGCGGGAACTCGGGCGGGAACTCGCGCCGCTTTCGCCGAGGCGGCATCGCCGTGGGAGGAAGCCGCCGGATTTGACCCGCGCCGGGGGCTTCTGCTTCTTGTCCGGGCGGCAAGGGCGGCCTCCAGCTGCGAAGCGTCACTCATCAACAACGGCGGCAACCGATTATCCGTCGTCAGGGCATTGAATATTCTGTGCCAGATGCCCCGATTTTTCCACCGGTTAAAACGGTTGAAGACGGTCATATAAGGACCGTATTCCGACGGGCAGTCGCGCCACGCGCAGCCCGACCACAAAACGTGAATGATGCCGCTGATGACGATGCGGTCGTTCAATCGCTTTGGCCCAGGTTGCTTGGTAGGCAAATGCGCCGCAACCGCCTCCCACTGCGCATCGTCGAGCCAAAACAAGTCCATCGTTCCAATCCACACTCGCGCCAGCAGCGAAACCGATTGCGCGCGGACATTTCGGGGCCGTACGCATACCGCGTACCTCGATTGCCGGGCCTCAAGGACGCCGTCGATTATTGCGCGGCCATCCACCCACTTTGGGCCGGCCTGCTTGCGGCCAGGTTTTGGGTGGCTGGCCAGCCCATCGGTTGCCGGCAAGTCACAGACCTTCTCGTTTTCCGTACTCAGAAATAATGGAGTAATTACAGAGAATGAGCAGGCATATATTTGATTGTACAAGAACTCACATACTCAAATACATAAATTTGAAGTAACAATACTTATTTTTAACCTGGCTCAATCTAGGATTGTTCTATGGCTGCTTCGTGTACGGAACAGAGCATGCCGTGTTCGGAGGGACAGGCTGTGAAAAAATCGGCAGCAAACTTCACATCCGGCAGGCGAACCGCCTCCAGTTCGGATTACGCGCTGCTTGCCAGCGGCGTCATCGCCGTTGTCATTGCGCTTATCCTGTTCGGTCTCGACACGCGGCTGTGCGCGACGCTGCACGGCATCCAAGACCTGCTTCCGGTAAGTGACCTGTTGCCGCTGTGTAACGAATAAGACCGTGCCCGCGATAATCGGTTATCCGCCGCAGGCCGAATTTGTCGGGAGCTTCGAGGATTTCGCATGCTGCTGTCGCCCGCAACATTAAACCATAGCGTCATCGAGCGAGAGGCCCCGTTCGAATTGCTGTTCCAGAGCAATCCGATTCCGACATTCGTCTACGATTGGGAGAATTTGAAATTTTTTGCCGCCAACGATGCCGCGATCGCGCATTATGGATACAACCGCGAACAGTTCCTGGCGATGTCCGTTCTCGACCTTAAATTGGCCGATGACCACGATAAAACATGCCGGGCAGTATGGCTATCGGAAGGCAACAATCCCACCGGCTGGCCAACGCAACACATCAAGGCGGACGGATCGAAGATCGACGTTGTCGTTTATTCGCGCGCCTTAAGTTTTAAGCGCCGTTCCATGGCTATAGCGTCCGTTATCGATATTACCCGAGAGAAGCGCGCCGAGCAGAAGGCGTTTCACGATGCGCTGACAGGTCTGCCCAACCGCACGCTCTTGCACGACCGGATCTTGCAAGGGCTCACAACTTACCGGCGGTATGAAGAAAGCCTGGCGGTTCTCTGCCTGGACCTCGAAGGTTTCAAGGCGGTCAATGACAAGTTCGGTCATTCCGACGGCGATACGCTGCTTCGTCTGGTGGCCGGACGTGTTAGCGCGTGCATCGGAGAGACGGATATGGTTGCGCGGCTCAGTGGCGACGTGTTCGCCATTGTGCAAGTAACGCCGTTGCCGGATGGGACGAATGCGCTCGCCCGGCGTCTGATTAAATTGGCGGCCGAACCCTACGATATAGAGGGCCGCCAAGTCACGATAGGAATGAGCGTCGGCATTGCGGTAGCCCGCGATGACGATAACGACCCAAATGATCTCTTGAGGAAGGCCGACCACGCGCTTTATCGCGCGAAGGCCGAAGCGGGCAATACATATCGCTTTTTCGATTACGAAATGAGTGCTTGCGTCAAACGGCGGAAGGCGCTCGAACTCGATTTGCGAACCGCGCTGCTTCGGGAGGAGTTCGAACTTTACTATCAGCCGATATGCTCGCTTGTCGACGATCGAATAGTCGGCGTCGAAGCGCTGCTGCGCTGGCACCATCCAGAACGCGGTCTGGTTTCACCGGCAGAATTCATTGCGTTGGCCGAAGAAACCGGCTTGATCGCGCCTATTGGCGGTTGGGCGCTACGGCAGGCTTGCGCCGAGGTGGCAAAATGGCCGGGAACGATCAGCGTCGCCGTGAATCTATCGCCGGCGCAGTTCAAGAGCGGCGATCTTGTCGAAACTGTCGCCGACGCAATATCTGTGTCGGGCCTGGCGGTTGACCGATTGATATTGGAAATAACCGAAAATGTTCTCCTGCAAGAGAACGATACGACGCTCGGCATGCTGCGTGAACTGGATAAGCTTGGAGTGAAAATATCCCTCGACGACTTCGGAACCGGATACTCCTCGCTCAGCTATCTGCTCCGGTATCCGCTCGCGAAAATAAAAATCGATCAATCCTTCATCAAGCGGCTACCGCACGACAACGGGTGCATGGCGATTGTTCGCGCCATTGTCGGTCTGGGCAAGAATCTGGGAATCGCAACGACCGCGGAAGGAGTGGAAACGGAGGAGCAACTGCTTCAGCTTCGATCGCTGGGATGCGACGAGGTCCAAGGCTACCTCATCAGCCATCCCAAGCCTTCGCAAGCTATCGTCGAATTGCTCGGGCTGAAGGGAGAGTGCAAGCGCCGTGCGGCGCCAAGAAAAAGATCAATGAAAGCGCGGCGAAACAGTATCGTGAATACGGTCTGACCCGGAATCTATATCCCGTTTGCAACATAGTCCCCTTGAATCCTATCGAGCGTTCTCCTGAGCAAACGCATGTCGGCGACGGTTGCGGCCGCTCCCGCCTTCATCAGTTGCTCGGATAAATTCATGTTCGCATGCGTTCCACCGACAAAACCGACCGCTGTCATGCCCACTGCAACCGCGGCTGCTACGCCGGCCGCGGAATGTTCGACCACAACGCATTTGCTCGGTGCGACCCCGATCTGCACGGCGGTGTGCAAAAGCAGGTCGTGAAAGGATTTACCGTAGCGGGAATTCTCCGCCGAGATGAGACCGGCCTCGTCGAATAAATGACGCAAGCCGGACGCATCGAGGCTCAGCCGGATAAGCTCGGCCGGCCAGAACGAATAAATGCACCTACGCCGCCGTAGCCACCGGAACGCGTGCGCAATGTGCGGCATCGGCTGGAGTTCCCGCCGAAAGCGCCGGGAAATTCCGTCGAGAATATATTTCGGCAGGTTTGGCGGCAGCGATCTCCCGGTCGTCGCCTCGCAATTTTCGCAAACATCCTTCAGCGGCCACCCGGAAAAGCTCCGGCTGAAATCCCTCGGGCTTATTGGAAACCCGGCACTGGTGAATTCCGCGGCCGCCACTTCGGCAGCGATATTTTCGCCATCGACGAGTACACCACTGCAAGCAAAAATGACCGTTGGCCGCGGCAATGTCGTGGCGAGAGAACTGTGTCTGCTACGGTCAAGCCGTTGAAGCATAAACGGAAGTCTCTGCGACCGGCAGGCAACCACCATGCCTGATGAATTTCGGACATCAGCAAATATGTTCTGTTGGCCCGCGGTGAGCGTGACAAATCGGTCCTGAGCCGGGTGACCCGGATTAGGCGCGCCGGCCCGGACTGGGCAATGCGCGGAGGCATGCGGCATGCGCGTGGCGCCGTCTGACGCTGGCCATCGGAGCGCGGCGCGGACGCAACTTCTCCAGCGCAGAAGTTCAATATTCACCGGCGCGCCGGCAGCGCGACGCGTTCGCCGCCGAATACTCAGCGTGAGTTCTCGCGCTCAAAACGAGCGCCCAATTGCTGCATGGTGGGATGGAGAATGACTTGATCCGTCGATCCAAAAAAAGTCACCGGACCTGGTGGTGAGTTGTTGACAACTTCACGGAGCGCGAACGTGTCAGACCAAAGCAAGATGAACGACTTTCGACCGAGCGAACCCAACGTCGCGTATATCGGGGAAGGAGTCACCGTTAAGGGCGAGATATCCGTGCCGGACATCATCGTCGTCGACGGCATTGTCGAAGGTGAGCTTACCGCTCGCGCAATTCGGGTTGGCCCTTCGGGCGCGATCAAAGGCAACATCATCTCAACTGAAGCCGACGTCCATGGAACGATCTCGGAAAAGCTCGAGGTGAAGCAACTTTTGATCGTCCGGGCGACCGGCCGGATTGACGGGAATATCAGCTATGGCGAGGTTCAGATTGAGAAAGGCGCCGTGATTTCCGGAGGGTTTGCTTCGACCGATTTTAGATCCGACAAGAGGGCGCCGAAGATCGAACCGAGCCAAAACAAGACAGAGAGGCTGAGAATAACCGCTCAAACTGAATCGAGCCGTTCGCAAAACGGTCCAGTCGCGCATGCCAACATTCCAACTGCCGATCTAAAGGAAACCGGCTGAGCGACCGCGGCTCTTCCGAAATCGAAAGCCAGAGGCGCGATACAATTCATGGCCAACAATACGTTGATTATCGTAGGGGCGGACAAGGGCGGCGTCGGAAAAACGACGGTGTCCCGGACGCTGATCGATTATTTTGCCGCATACAATTTGCCGCTGCGCGCCTTCGATACCGAGCATCCGAAAGGTACCTTGCACCGGTTCTACCCGGAGCAGACCGAGATCGTAAACTTCACGGAAATCTCCGACCAGATGCGTGTCCTGGACAGCATCCGGAGCACCGATAAATCGACCATTATCGATGTGCGCGCAGGCTTGCTATCTTCAACGCTGCAATTTTTTCAAAATATAGGATTTTTAGAAGCCTTGAAGCGAGCCGAAGTCCGCCTCGTGCTGTTTCACGTGCTCGGGCCCTCGATCTCTTCGCTGCGGGAAATTGCGGATATCGCACCGTTCGTGCCGCACGCGAAATATTATATGGTGAAGAACTACATCAACGACGCGGCCTTCTTCAATTGGGATCAGTCAATCTACGAACAGTATTTTCCCAAGTCGACGAACCCGGTTGAAGTCACGATACCCAAACTCAATGAAATGGCTTTTGAGCAGGTTGAAAGCGCATCCATTTCCTTCATATCGTTCATTGCCAACAAAGCTGCGAAACGTGACGTTGACTATTCGTTCGTGCTGCGTGGCTACGTGCGGCATTGGCTCGGCAATGTTTGGGCGGAATACGATCGCATCAACCTGCACAATCTGGTCCGGCCCATCCAACCGAATGCCGGGACCGACGACTCGCACTCATTTAGCACAAATCTGCCGGTGAGCTTTTTCCCCATGCAGGAGGCGAACCCACCGTCGCGGCATGGATCGGCGGCCGGAATAACTTAATCGAGCTTTCCAGCGAGCCGACCCCCGCGGGCCGAAGGCGCCATTATTGCGGTGGTTCAGGCGCTTGACGCCGCCGCCGGCTTTTCACCCTGCGCCAAGGTGCGAACCGTGTCCGCCGCATCAGATATTACGTTCCGGAGTTAGAAAGCGGACGAGCGAAAGCCATTCGCTGACGTTATTGACGAGATAGCCGCCGGAGTTGCGGATTCCGGTGATGACGGACAGGCATTCCATTTGAAGGCGGACAGTGATTCCGGTCGATGGCGGACAGCAATCCGGTGAAGGCGGACAGCGGCTCCCGTCGACGGCCTCATGGGGTCATGCGTCCTGCTTGACGTCAAGTCCGGC
>CAMAWF010000031.1 GCA_945861895.1 Rhizobium sp. Q54 | reverse complement strand
AACGCGCCGACGTCCGAACCCCCTCGCCCCAACCCTCTCCCCCATGGGGAGAGGGAGAGGAAAGAGCGCCGCGTTCGCCGCGACGTTACGGTCCGGCAAACTTCAGCAGCTTGATGGCGTCGAAGTTCTGCACCCCGCCGCCCACGCGTTTCGTCGTGTAGAACAGCACATAGGGCTTGGCGGAATACGGGTCGCGCAGCACGCGCACGCCCATGCGGTCGACGATCAGATAGCCGCGGTTGAAATCGCCGAACGCCACCGAGAAGCTGTCGTCGTCGATCTCCGGCATATCCTCGGCTTCCACCACCGGGAAAGTGAGCAGGCTGGCGCGCCCGCCCGCCTGCGCCGGCGGATGCCAGAGATACTGGCCGTCCTCGTCCTTGAGCTTGCGGATCGCCGACTGGGTCTTGCGGTTCATCACGAACGCAGCGTTCTGCCGGTAGCCGGCCTTGAGCGCGTAGACCAGATCGATCAGCGGATCGACCGGGCCGGCTGTCGGGAAGCCGCCGTCGACGCCGGTGGCGATGAAGCCGAGCTTGCCCCAAACCCAGGACGCCTCGGCCACGGTATCGTAGTCGAGAAAGCCCCTTGGCTTGTTGTCGCCGTCGCCGGCAACGAACGCCGTGCCTTCCTGCGCGGCGAACACCTGCTCGACCTCCTGCGCGATCCACTCGTCGATATTGACGGCGGAGTCTTCCAGCAGTGTCGCGCTCGCCGCCGGCATGGCGTAAAGCTCCATCGCCGGGAACGACAGCTCATCGAGCGTCGGCGATGTGGTCGCCGTGCGCTCCGCGGTTTCGCCGACCCAGCCGGTGGCGGGGCCCACGGTCATGAACGGCTTTTTGTAGACGTTGGCGCTGATCGCGCGCACGCCGGCAATCGAGCGGATCGGCGATATGGCGGCGAGCCGCTTGCCGATTTCATGCTCCACTTCGGAGGGCACCAGATAGCCGCCGTCCGGCGCGGAGCCGGCCGACAATGCCTTGGTTTCCAGCGCGCGCAGGCCGGCACTCTCGCCGCTGCGCACGTAAGTATCGAACGCGCTCTTGTGCTCGCGCGCGTCGTGGCTTTGCACGGCGTTGTCGCGGCCGATGGCCGGGCGCGCGGCTTTGAGCGTCATCTCGTCGAGCCGGCGCTCGATGCGCGCTACCTTCTCCTCGTTGAGCACGTCCGGGCGGCGGCGTTCGATTGCGGCCACGCGGTCGTCGTTCTCGGCTTTGAACGCCTCGAACGCTTGCATCATTTCGCCGTAAGTGACGGCGGCCTCGGCCGGCAGCCCGGCTTTGGTCTCAAGCTGATTGCTATCGATATCCATGTCTTTCTCCTTGTGAATCGGATAAGCGCGTCCGGCGTGCGGACCGCGCGGCACGCGGTCTCACATCGGGCAAAACTGGTCGGTGAATTGATGCACGCAGCGCACGTTTTTAGATCAACGCGGAGCAATTGCGCGTTACGGAGTCCTGAGGAAGAATCCTTGGTCCTCGGCAAAATCGAGAACCCTGCCCTCGAACTTGCGATGAAATTCTTCAGTGATGAAGAAGACAAGTCTTACGCCGGAGGCCTCTTGTATCCCTCCGGAAATCTTCGCCATTTCCGATTGGCCGTAAAATCCGATCACGACGTTTTCGAACTGCGGACCAGCGTCGGGCCGATAAAATCCCCAACCGACCCACAACACGGCGGCGGGATCCGGGAATTGCGCATCGTGCTCCCGCCTGACTTTCTCGATGGCGGCCTTGGCTGCCAAAGATATCGTGAAATTTACGGGAAGGTTCTCAGTTCGTAGCATTGTGGAAGTCCGTCTAATCGAAAAAATTTTAGTCGTAGCCGGTGCCCGGCCGGCTACCCTCATATGTGAGGCTCTGAAATTCCTGCGGAAGATACTGCCGCTGCAAACCGTCGATGACTTCGTGGGCGCGAAGAGTGAGGCCCATCGGCGGCCAAACATTTTCTTTCCCGGGTATATCGACGACGATAATAATTTCCCAGTCGGGGAATGCGACCAGCAAAGACCGTAGCGCTTTGACAATATGCGCTCCTAACATATGAAGTTTGTGGACTTCGACCGCATGCCGCTTAAATCCGTAATTATCGTCGACAAGAAAATAATCCGCCCTGCCGCGAAACTCCTCTTGACCAAATTGTTGCAGAGCACCCTGAATCAGATCGTAGAGAAGGCCCCAAACTCGCTCTTGCTCACTCTCGATTCGATCTTCCGGCATGTTCAAATCCAACTACTCATTCCGAGGTGAACGACGAAACAGTCTTTGCATGATTTCCCTCATCTGGATTTGCATGTTGAAATGCTTGATGCGGGGATCACCGGAGGAATGGACTTCCTTCAAGAACGATCGTGCTTGATCGGGCGTCATGCGTTCCGGCTGAATTTCGTGTTTTGACGTAAATTGTTCGAATAAGTCGGTGACTGCATTATTATAAATCCGATGCGGCCGATCATACATATTACTGCGACCGTCAAAGAGACGGCCGGTCTTGCTATCTTCAAATACTTTTCGCGTCTCAGCGGGAAGAGGAAGCTTATTATACATCGACTGCGGCACATAGTGATGCCCATCGCCAGCCCCGCGCCGTTGGGCACTGAGGTCAATCGTCGGATCGCCGTCAGCGCTTCTTTCCCTGTCGGCTCCACCTTCTGCCGTCCATTGCCCTCCGTCGGAACCGCCAGCCGGCACGCGCGGCTGATCGGGGCTGTATTTCCGGTCGTAGAAATCGGGCCGGAAATAGCGCCGCGCATCGGGCCGCATCCAGCGTTTGCGCTGACGCTCCAGCCAGGCCGCTTTGAATTGAGTCATAGGACGCGATGTCCATGTGCGGCGGGCACGCCTCGCCTGTTCTCGGCGCGCGCCCGCGCAGGCAGAAGCGGCCGGGAGGGGTGCCTTGCTTCCTTCACCGCACGGACGCGCGCTCCCGCCAGCAGCGGGAAGGTGACGATCGAGATTTCCCAAAGATCGACCGCGTGCAGCCTTCGCACGCAGGTTTTCGGATCGATGCGGCCCTTCACCGTGCGAAAGCCGATAGAGAGCCCGTCGACGGCGCCGGCGCGCAGCAGCGAAAGCAATTCGCGCGAACGCGCCACCTCCGGGATCAGCCGTCCGCGCGCGAACAGCCCGCGCAGATCCTCGCGCAGCTCGAGCCAGATGCCGATCGGCTCGGACGGATCGTGCTGGAACAGCATCGGAATGCGGCGCAGGCCGCGCGTGCGCAAACTCGTGGCGAACGCCCCCGGCATCATCATGTCGCGCGCCTGGTCGACCACGCCGAACAGGCTGGCATAGCCTTCGACGGCGCCGTCGCTCTCCACAGCAAGCCGCGAGATGGAAATGTCGTTGGGTGCGAGCATGCGTTTTCCTTCACCTCTCCCCGCTTGCGGGGAGAGGTCGATTTCCGAACGAAGCGAGGAAATCGGGTGAGGGGGATTGGCGTGGAACGAAACGACGGAGCCCCTCACCCGGCGCGCACCTTGCGGTGCTCGCCACCCTCTCCCCGCAAGCGGGGCGAGGGAAAGGAGGCTGCGTCGTCTTACCGCTTGCGGCGGTTTTTAGTCTTCGCGGTTTTGCCGCGCGCGGCTGGCTTGCGCCGGTTGACGCGATCGATGTGTTCGAGAAATTCGCGGAATACGTCGAGATGATCGCGGCGGCTTTTGGTTTCGCCGCGGATCGAGCGCAGCACGGTATGCAACGTGTCCATCACGGACCTCCGTATCGTTCGTTGAAGCGCGCGAGTTCGCGCACGAAATCGTCGAACCGGCGCATCGATTGCGTCAGCTCGCGCAGCGCAAAGGCGGCCAGCGCGCTCGCCGAACTCGCCCACAAAAACAATGCGAGATGCGCGAGGTCGCCGCGCTCGGCGAAGGTGGTGACGAGATCATTCATGCGTATTCCTTGCTTCGTCACCCTGAGGTGCTCGCGCGCAGCGCGAGCCTCGAAGGGTGGCGGCGAGAGAGCGAAGAACGTCGCTAAAAATGATCCCCGCCCTCGACCGCGCCGTAGCCGGTGGCGGCGCGTTTTTCGTTGAGCGTGAGAAACGGCGCCTTGGTGATGCGCTCCCACAGCGAGGCGCGGTCGGCGCTCAAGGCCTCGATGCGGTCGGTGTCGATGGCGAGACGCAGGTCCTGGCCAAACGCCGGCGCCAGCCATTGCGTGAGCGCAGCCCCGATGCGGGTCGCGAGCGGCAGCACGGTCGAGCGCCAGAGCGCACGATTGGCTTCCTGATAATTGGAATAGGTGTTGTCGCCGGGAATTCCCAGCAGCATCGGCGGCACGCCAAACGCCAGCGCGATCTCGCGCGCCGCGTTGTGCTTGGCTTCCATGAAATCCATGTCCTTCGGCGACAGCGACATCGCCTTCCAGTCGAGCCCGCCTTCCAGCAGCAGCGGACGCCCCGCGTTCACCGCGCCGGTATAAGTGTCGCCGAGTTCCTTTTTCAGCCGCTCGAACTGGCCGTCGGAGAGCACCGCGCCCTCGGGGCCGGAATAAACCAGCGCGCCGGAAGGCCGCGCGGCGTTGTCGAGCAGCGCCTTGTTCCATTTCGCCGCCGAATTATGGGTGTCGACCGCGACGGCAGCGGCTTCCAGCGGCGCCAGGCCGTAGTGATCGTCGAGCGGATTGAAGAACGAAAGATGCAGGATCGGCGGCAGCGGCGCGCCCGCCTGATCGAAGCGCACGCTGCGGCCCGCGACGCTATATTCGTAAGCCTCCGGCCAGCCGTTCGCGCCCGGCACGACGCGCATGCGGTCCGGCCGCAACGCATAAAGTTCGCGCAACTGTGCGCCGGTTTGCGCGCCGTCCACCGCCACCGCCTCGATATAGGCGTTGCCGGCGAGCAGCAGATACGCGGTGACGCTTTCGAGAAACGCCGCGCCGTCCTGGCGCGGGTTCGGCCGCGCCAGCAGATCGAGCAGCGGATGTTTGTCGCGCTCGGCCGCGCCCTCATACAGCAGGAAGACGACCGCGCCGACATTCTCGGCCACCAGCCGCACCGCTCGATGCACCACGGCGTTCTTGACGTAGCCTTCGCGCGCCAGCGCGGTGTAGTCGCGCGGCGTCCAGCGCGCGCGCCCGCCGGACTCGATGGCGAGCAGTTGCGCGGTGCGCGAGACTTTCGCCTCGGGCGGGCGGAGGAGATTTTTCAGTCGATCGAACATGATGAGGTGAGTCCGGGGCTTCGGTTGCGGCGATTAGACTTGTGTCCAGTTGTCAGTCCGGGGCGCGCCAACGGCGCGAGCCCGGAATCCATAGCCCCCGCCGGGAGTATGGATTCCGGACAGCCGCTTCGCGGCTTCCGGAATGACGAAAAAGCAGCGCGCATAAAAAAGCCCGCCAAGGCGGGCCTTTCTTGGGTTTGATGTCAAAGCGGAATTACACCGCACCAACGAGCACCAGAATGAGAACGATGCTCATTTGGCGGCCTTCGCAATGAACCATAGAACACTTACGCTACGTCAAACGCCAAAATTTTTCGAGATCGGATTCGATCTTATCTTTGAGACTTGGATGTTGAGCGAAGACTTCATGCGTCAATTGAACATGGACAGCATCGATCGCCGTGGCGATCCGCCGCGCGTAATTTCGATATTCCTGCGGGTCGCAGCGTTCTTTCAAGAGATGAAGCAACTCTTGAAGTTCAGCCCCGCAACGAAAAGTGGATTTGATGATCGCCCAACCCGTCTGTTGATCCATCGTGGCCTCTGCTCACTGATTGCGCCCTAAACAGGCGTTCAAGGACCCCTGAGAAAAAATCCCTGATCATCGTTAAAATCGAGAATCTTACCTTCAAATTTCGGATGATCCGCCGGCGTTGGAAGAAAGACGACTTGCAGACCTGATACTTCCTGTATCGCTTCGGTAATTCCGGGAAGTTGCGATTGCCCATAGAACGTCACCACAACGTTCTCGAACTGGGGGCCGGAATCCGGCATGAAACGCCCCCAGCCAACGCACAGAACGGCAGCAGGGTCGGGTGAATGGGCATTGCATGCCTGCCTGGCAAGTTCGATGCCGCGTCTAGCATGTTCCGAAATTGTGAAATTGACGGCAGGAATACCTATATGACTCATACTAGGTCTCCGCCGATGCTCATTTTGATGAGCCGCCCATGTGTCGCCGCAAACCAGGGCACTGTTTGCGCACAGGCAAAATTCGCCATCTGTCGCAGCGCGACGATACCATAGCTAAATTTATAGAAGCAGTCTTTACCGCCACCCCGGCCAACATGAACGATCGCTTGGCCAACGAGAGCGCCAACCTCACCTTGCGCAAAGCGCATTCGAGGAACAGCGTCGAGGTCGGCGGTATCCTCGGCAACAGAGTCGACTTGCGTGTCCTCGCCCGTCCATTGACCGCCGTCGGAGTTGCCTGCGGGCACGCGCGGTTGATCGGGGTCGAACTTGCGCTCAAACCTTTGCGGTGCTGCGAAACGCGCACAATCTTGCACCAGCCAACGGTGCGCATCCGGGCATAGCCAGCGTTTGCGCTGATGCGCCGCCCAAGCGTCTTTGAACTGAGCCATGTCTAATTCTCACAACCCCCGCACCCTTGGCCCGTTCTTGGCGCCAAACGACAGCGACGTGACCGCCCACACCAGCGCGTCGAGCCGGTCGGGCGAGCGGCCGGACGACAAACCATCAAGGCCGAAGTCGCACATCTCGTCCTCCAGCGCGGGAAAGTTTCCGGCGTGTTTCACTTTGCCTTGCTCGTAAAGCGCAGCCACAGGCTCCGCGCGCAGCCACGTGCCGCGCGTGGCGCGCACCGCGATCACCGGCACGCTGCGGTCGGCTTCGCCGATCACGGCGCGCACCATGTCGCCGCCCTGATTGACCTCGACGACGAGCGCATCGGCCTCGAGCCGGCGCCACAGCGCGATGGCCTTCGAAGCCCAGCCGGCAGGCGAGAGGCCCGACACGGTCTCGTCCGCGATTACATAAATCTTGGCGTCCTCCGCGCGCCCGGCGGCAACCAGCCCGCAGGCGTCGGCGCCCTTGCTTGCCGAAGCGGGCGGATCGACCGCGACCACGATGCGTTGCAGCGGCGGCGCTTGCGAGATGCGGCAGTTTTCGATCAAGCCGCGCGACCACAGCGCATCGGCGCGCTGCTCGACGATTTCGCCGTCGATCTCCTGGCGGCCGAGCCGCGTGCCGGCGTAGCGCGCGATGACGCTGCCGAGAAATGCCGGCGCGAGATTGTATTTGTTGGCTTGCGTGCCGGCGCGCGTCACCGCCGTCGTTGGATCGGCGAGCAGCCGCTTGATCAAACGGATCGGCCGCGGCGTGGTCGTGATGACCTGCCGCGGCCTCTCGCCAAGGCGCAGCCTGAACTGCAGCATGTCGAAGGTCGCATCGGCATGGCGCCACTTGGCAAGCTCGTCGCACCAGGCGGCCGCGAATTGCGGCCCGCGCAGGCTTTCGGGGTCTTCGGCGGAGAAAGCCTGCGCCACCGCGCCGTTCGGCCATTCCAACCGGCGGCGCGAGGAAATCCATTGCGGCCGCTGGTGCCGCGCGTGCACCGAAAGCAGACCGGAGACGCCCTCGATCATCACCTCGCGCACTTCGTGTTCGCTCTCCCCGATCAGCGCGATCGGCGACAGCGGCACGCTCCCTTGCGCCGCCGCCTTCACCCATTCGGCGCCCGCGCGCGTCTTGCCGGCGCCCCGTCCGCCGATCAGCAGCCACGTCGTCCACGGGGCGCCGTTGTTGGCGAATTCCGGCGGCGCCTGATGCGCATGCGCGAAGCTCGGCCAATCGCGCGAAAGCGTTTCATTCCAGGCCGCCGCCTGGCTCGCGAGAAATTCCGTCGTCTGTCCGGCTCCCGACAAAAGCTTCAATGCGGCGTGCAAGCTCGCGACGGAATTCGTCGATGTCCCGGGGGACGGGGTCGTCGTCAGGTTCATCGGTTGCCGTGCCTTCTCCCCTGCCGTTGAGCAGCGCCACTTCGCGCAAGGTGCGTGCGAGGCTCGCGAGCGTGCGCGCCATGCGTTCGGATTCGCTGCCGTCGGACGGGCCGAGCACGCCGAGAAGACGCTCGATCGCCTTCAGCTCGCGCTCGACGGCGGTCTGCACGCGCGCCGCCAGATCGATAACATCGGGCGCCGTTGCGGCGGCGGGGTCCGCATTCGCCGCTGCCGGCGCGCTTTCGGCGGCGGGAATAGTCTCGCGCCGCGCGAGTAAAAGTTCGATCGAACGGCCATCGTGGCGCTGCCGCCGCCAGCCCCATTGCTTGATGCGGTTTCGCAAGGTGGTGTTCGAAATTCCCATGATGACTGCGATCTCATCCATGGGAAGTCGCGTGGTCTCGTAGAGCCGCCGTCCCTCGGCCATCAATGCGGGGGCAACCTCGATTCGGATTGCAGGCATCGCGCGGAAACCTCAAAGGCACGAAAAAGCCGGCGCGACGACGCCGGCCGAAACGTTCAGATGCAATTGTGGAGCGTGCGGTAAAGCTACCCGACCAGCGTTTCGCTGTCAAGGAGTATTTTCCTAGGATAATTTTCGTATTTATGCCTTTTTCTGCACAGAAAAAATGATCTCACTAGAAACACCGTTAGTGTGGACGGTGTACTTGCCGTCCGCAATCAGTGCGATCTGATGGGTCAGCGTGATGTAATTATATCCGGAAAGAGCTTCTGGAAACGATGGATTGGCCACTTCACTGGCGGGTCCAATGGGTGGCGGGATGTCTGCCTCTTCCGAGGTCGCTTTGAAAACTTGTGCGACTTCGGGAATATTTTGGCCTCTGCTAAACTCTGCTGGATGCAGCCGTGATTGCAATGCAAGTTCGTTACACTCTTGATTTAATGCAGTTTCGATACTCCCGGCACAAACAGATAGATGTTTTTCATAACGCGCCGCTAATGCGTGTTCCTGAATCCCTATCATCCCCTTCACATTGAGGCCCAATGAGACAGGCAAACGTTCATCTCCAATGATTTGGAGATACATCGTTGACGGAAAAACGTCGTAGTCACTATGAGCAATGAGTCGATTTCTAAGATTCAAAATGTGTGTATGCAATTCGGCGTCGAAGCCCACGGTTCTTTTTAGTGTTTTCGTAGGATAGATCACTTTGCCATGTTTTGTGATCGCAAGTGTAAATGGTCGCGCATACGCAATTACGCAGGCCGCGTGTAACGCGGCTTTGGTTATGGACTGCGCACTATTCCAATCGCGCAAAATTGCCGCAGCCGAATCGTGTGCGATTCTGATCGAAAGTAACGCGCGCAGATGGTCAATGCACCGCCAGCGAGCGGCTTCAAACCATTCTACGCTTCCTATCGCTAGTGCTTTCATCGTGAGCCCTCGCAGAGCCGAGGAATCAAGAAACTCCCCTGTCGCTTTTCCCCCACCCCTCAATAAATCGCCCGCGTCGAGGATTCCGATAAATCCGTGGCCGGCGGCGCATAAGCGTGCGGCGGCGGCAGCGCGGCGACGGGCGCGGGCCGCGCGGCCTGTGCCGGTGCGCGCCTTGCAGCAGGCGTTGCGCGCGCGGTTTTTGGCGCGGGCGCGGCGGGCGTCTGCTCGGCCACCGCCGGGGTTTGCTCGGTCACGATGGCGTTGGCTTTCAACTGCGTAAGATACTCATCGTAGCCGGGCGCACCGGGCCGCGGCGGCATATTCGGCGGCATGCCGCCGGCCCAGGCCGGCCAGTTGTCGGCCATGGATTTCGTCAACGAGGTGTTGATCGACCCGCAGCCGGCGAGCAAGCCGCCAAGCGCCAGCCATAACCCCGCCGCCCGTGCGATACGCAACACACTCATGCCCGCTTCCGGCCTGTGGATAACCCGCCAGAAATGCCAAAATTTTTCAAATAAAACAATAGGCTAGCTAAAGGCAGCGTAAACGCCCGCCGTCAGCGCGGTATATCCGGCTTGCAGGCGCCGGGCTTGCGCCAATCGTCCCACAGCCAGCCGCATTTGGAGCAGCCGCCAAGGCCGGCCGAGAGCGCCAGCAGGCAGACGATTACGGCGCAGCGCTGAAGAGTCGGGCGCGTCATGCCGGCAACATAGCGCAGAAACGCCAGCCTCGCGAGAGGGCCGGTTTCGGAAATAATGTCCGCTTCCGGCCGATGCCGTCGAAAACGACTTTCAGGTGGCCGGGTAGGTCAAGGCGCCGCGCCCGAGAAGCGTCTCGTTCAAGAGTGCTTCGAAGATCGTTTCAACCTCCGTGAACGGTACGCGCATGCCGACGACAGGCTTCACGAGGCCGCGCGCCATCACTTCCATTGTCTCAATCAGCTCGGTACGGGTCGAATGACGGGAACCGGTGATGATCTGCTCGGTCAGGACCAGCCCGAACGGATTGAAGGTCACCTCGCCCCTGCCGACGCCGACGATGACTGCCCGGCCCGATGTCGTGAGGCTCTCGATCGCCGTCTTGAAAGTCTCGCCGTGGCCTACGTAGTCGACTGCCGCGTCGACACCCTTTCCGCCGGTCAACCGCTTGGCTTCCTGCGCGACATTGGCGACACTGCGGACGTTGATCGTCTCGTCGGCGCCCCATTGGCGCGCCAGCGCCAGCTTCTCGTCGCTCACGTCAGCCGCGATGACGCGGGCTCCGAATAGTTTCGCCACCTGAACGCCGTGAATGCCGACGCCTCCGCCGGCCCCTATCAGCAAGACCGTGTCGTGCGGGTTGAGGCGCGCCCGCTCGCGCATGCAGTGCCAATTGGTGTTGACGGCGTCGGCGGCGACGGCGGCCACTTCGTAGCTCAATCCGTCCGGGATCGGCAGGAAATTCTCCGCCGGAAGGCAGACATACTCGGCAAAGCCGCCATCGCGGTGTACGCCGACATAGCCGCCGAAATTCTCGCACAGCGTCTCGCGCCCGCCGCGGCACCAGCGGCATCGCCCGCAGGTGAGATAGAAGTAGACCGCACAACGATCGCCGACGGAAATCCCTGTGACACCGTCTCCGACGGCGACGATGTCGCCGCCCAGTTCGTGGCCCATGACGCGCGGCGTGATGCCGCCAAAGCGCTCGGAGCGCATGTTGATCAGAGTCAACCCGACGCCCGCCGCCCGCACGCGCATCACCGCCTCTCCAGGGCGCGGGTGCGGGTCCGGGCGATCGCCAAGGGTGAAAGCCTCACCCGGGCGGTTCAAGATCATCGCCTTCATCGAGTTCCCTCGTGTTTGCTTTCGGAACCCTTCAGTTCCGGTTCCGGATCGTCTCAGAACACTTTCGTCAGGTAGGTCACCGTCACTGGGGCGGCGATGACAATCGCAATGATGATCAACAGCATGATCCAAAACGGAGTGGAACCAAGAAAGATGGTCGCCATCGAAATATTTTCGTGCGGGATGACCGAGCGGACCGCATACACGACCATGCCGAAGGGCGGTGTGAGCAGGCCCGCTTCAATCGTCAGGATGCCCACGAGGGCGAAGACGAGCGGGTCCCAGCCAAGCGCCACCGCGACCGGTGCAAAGATCGGAACCGTGAGCAGCATGATCGAAATCGAATCGATGAGCATCCCGAGCACGAACCAGACACCGATCATGAATAGAATAACGCCCCACCCCGGCAAGCCGCTATGAGTCAAGGTATTCTGGAGCATTGTGCCAATGCCGCTCATCGAGAGCGTGCGCGAATACATCTGCGCCGCAAACACGATGATCATGAGCGGTGTGGCGGTGCGGCCCACAGATAGAATCACTTCATAGATCGCCGCCCAGCGCATGCCCTTGGCAATGCCCACGAAGAGCGCGATGAGCGCGCCGATACCGGCCCCTTCGGTCGGCGTGAAGAAGCCGGTCCAGATCCCTCCCAGCGCCACGAAGACGATCGCGAGCAAACCGACGACGCTGATAAACATGGCGTCGGGTTTGGGGCCTACTTCCACGCCGCTCGAATCGCTTACCGGAGCCGCGACTGCCCCATTCGGCGAGATATTCCCGCGGCCTGCGCCGTGACCGATCAGGTCGGGTCGCACCAGCGAGATCGCAAAAATATAGACGATCATCAATCCGGCGAGCATCAAGCCCGGGATGATGCCGGCCAGGAACAGATGACCGATCGATAGATCCGTCAGGATTCCCCACACCACCATGAGCAGGCTGGGCGGTATCAGCATTCCGAGACAGGCGCTGCCGCTGATAAGGCCAAGCGAGAAATACGGATTGTAACCGGCCCGCTTCATTTGCGGGTAGGCAATGGCGGTGAATGCCGTGGCGGAAGCAAGACTGGTCCCGGTCACGAATCCGAAAACAACGTTTCCGAGCACCGTTGCGTAGGCAAAGCGGCCGGGCAGGCGGCTTAACCACCGGTCGATTCCCCAATACAGGTCGGAAGCGACCCCGGACCTGGCGATAAACTCGCCCATGAGGAGGAACAACGGCACCACGGCGAACACATAGTCCCGTAGCGCCTCGTATGCCGTACTGCTCAAAAACGAAATCGAAATTCCAATGTCCTGAGTGGAATAGAAGATCGCGATAAAACTCACGATCCCAAGGCAAACCGCGATATTCACCCCCGCAAATACGAGCAACAACAACAGGCACAACAGCAGGTATGGGGCGGCGGCTTCCATGACTTGTTCCTAGTATCCGGTGGAAGTGTCCGCGGAGTGCCCAGCCGGCAGGCCCCACTTGAAGATCTCGACAATCTGGACGAAATAGTAAAAAGCCGCGAGGCCACAGCCGACCACAATCGAAAATTTTGCCGGCCATGCCGGCACATCCACGACTCCCTCGCCTTCGTATTCACCGTTCACCCACGCGTCCACGGCCGGACCGATGGCGCCCGCTGCTACTGCACCGAAGAAACAGATGCCCAGCAGACAGCCAAAAACGGCAATCGGGACGACAGCGCGGCGAGGCAGGCTGCCGACCAGAATATCGACGGACAGCATGCTTCGAATCCGCACGGCATAAGGCAGTTGCAGAAAGACGATGACGATCAGGGCATTGCGGATGTATTCAGCCGCGCCATAAAACTTGATGCCTGAAGTGCGCGCCGTAACCTCAACCAGAATCAAGAACGCCATCCCGAAAGCGCAGAACGCCGTCAAGATCATCATGCCTTTGGTGATTGTATCGAGGCCTCGCATGAAATTCGTCATGGCAACTGCTCTGATGCTGCGCGATGCGTTTTCGGGAATGGAATAACGGCTGCCGGTCGCGGCCTGGAGATCGGAAGAAAGAGGGCGGAAATCGTTCGATCTCCGCCCCCCGAACAAGCCGGTATTCTAATCGAATTTGGCTTTCACCGGCCATTTGTGGCCGGCGGCCTCGGTAGCCGCGATATACGCTTTCATCGCCTCCCGCACCGGCAGTTTGGTCTCGGTCTCGAACCTCGCTCCGATCTTGCCGGAAACATCCGCCAGCATTTGAGCCCACGTGGCGCGCTCGGCTTCGCTGACATTCACGATATTGACGCCTCGCGATTTGACCGCGCTCAAGGTCTTGTCAACGAGCTCACGCGTGAAGGCGCCGGCGCGGGCTTCCATGTCCCGCCCCACTTCGACGATGATATCCTGGACTTCTTTTGGCAGGCTATTGAATTTTCGGACATTGATGGTCAACGGCGTGACCGTCATCGCGCCAAAAGAGACGTTCACAAAATTGGGCGCGACCTCGAAGAGCTTGAGAGAATCCATGACGCTGAGGAAGATCACCATCGAATCGATCAGCCCGGTCTGGAGCGAGGTATACATGTCGGGGCCGCCCACGGAGACAGGCAGCGCACCGGCGCTCTCGACCCAGAATGCATTGGGCCCGGCGGCGCCGATCTTGCGGCCCTTCACATCGGCCGCCGCGTTGATCGAATAGCGCGAGACGATATTGTAGGGCTCGAACGGAACAAAAGAGAGCAGACGTTGACCGTATTTTTCGAATTGCTGATTCAATTCAGGGATCGTGTCGTAGACCTTGCGTGTCGCCTTGAGCGAAACATCCGGGTCACTCGGACCGAAGGGCAGATACATCGGGAAATTGTGCAGCGCCAGCTTCTGGGCTTCATGGCAGATGCAGAACATTCCGACATCGACGATTCCCGACTGAACGGCTTCGAACACTTCGGTTGCCTTCGCCATCGCGCCGGAGAAGCCCTCGACGAACTCGATCTCGTGTTTGGTCCGCTCCTTCACCCGCTTCTTCACTTCAGGGATGAAATAATTCTGCGTGATTTGAATGAAATGCCAGCTTGGACTGTGGCCCGAGGCGATTTTGAGAGTGATTTTATCCGCCTGAGCCGGAGCCGATGCGAATAGCAAGGAAGCGGCCAGCACTATGCCGGCACTGCCTGAAAACAGACTTTTGAGCCTCATGGATATTTCCTCCCTCCTGGATTTGTTGAGCCCGGCTTTGCCGCCGGCACTTTGGTTTTAAGCATCGATGAACTTCGCCGCTGCACGCTCTTGATCGATCGAAGACCGGTCATGGCGTATAATGATTTCGGTGGGCATCCGATCCGGCATTCCCCAGATGACCAAGGATCGGCATCGACGATAGCGCTTTGCCGGGGCACGCGGAAGCCATATGACGGCGTCGGCGACGCATTCCTCATGGGGAGCCCCGGAACCATTTGCGTGAGGCCAAATGAGTGGGCCAAGTGAGTGGGCCAAGTGCGTGAGGCCAAGTGAGTCCGGCGAAATATTCGTGCCGCCCTACTCCGCCGGCGACTGGATCGGCGTCGCGGGTCCGGCCGGCGCGGGCGGCGGCAGCGAGGGGCCGCGCAGCGGGCGCTCCTCCATGCCGATGAGGAACGACAGGCCAAAGGCCAGCACCAGCGCCGCCGCCACGAACACGTAGCGGAAGGCGTGCGCGAGTTCCGGCGCCGACGCCGTGCGCGCCAGCGTTTCCACCGACACGCCAGCCACGCCGCCGAGGCCGCCGAGCACGATGGCGCCCAGCACCGCCACTACCAGCGCCGAGAACAGCGCGCGGAAAAAGTTTGCAGCGCCGGTCGCCACGCCCATTTGCGCGCGCGCGACCGCGTTCTGCATGCCGACGGTCGAGACCGGAAAAATCGTGCCGATGCCGCAGCCCACCACCGCCAGCAGCACGATGACGCCGAACATCGGCGTCGATGCCGGCCAGATCGCCAAGGCGCCGAGCGCCATGATCGCGACCGCAAGCCCGATCAGCGGCATGCGCTTGTAATGCGTTACATGCGACATCGCGTGGCCGGTCAGCGTCGAGGAGATCACGGTGGTGCTCATCAGCGGGATCAGCGCCAGGCCGGATTGGCTGGCCGAGAGATGCATCACCACTTCGAAATAGAGCGGCACGAAAATCGTCATGCCGACGAGCGTCGCCATGCCGCACGCGCCTGCAAGCGTCGCGCAGCGCACCACCGCGTTGCCGAGCACCGCAAGCGGCAGGAACGGCTCGGCCGTCGCCACCAGCCGCCAGGCGAACAATCCCCAGGCCACGCCCGAGCCCGCCAGCAGCAGAAATATCTGCCCCGAAATCCAGTCGAAGCGCCGGCCGCCCCAGGTCAACGCCAGCATCAGCGTCACCGCCGCGGTCATCAGCAGCACGGCGCCGAGCATGTCGAGCCGGTGCCGGCGCGGATGAAACGGTACGCGCTTGAGCGCATTGCCGGTCATGTACAGCGCGCCGAAGCCGAGCGGCAGATTGATCCAGAAGATCAGCGACCAGTGCAGATGTTCGGTGAGAAAGCCGCCGAGCACCGGCCCGCCGATCGAGGCCACCGCGAACACCGCGCCGATATAGCCTTGATATCGCCCGCGTTCGCGCGGGCTCACGATGTCGGCGACGATCGTTTGCGACAACGCCATTAATCCGCCGCCGCCGACGCCTTGCAGTCCGCGCGCCAGCACCAGCGCGATCATGTTTGGCGCCAGCGCGCAGGCCACCGAACCGGCGACGAAAATCACGATGCCGGCGAGCATCACCACGCGCCGTCCGTGGATGTCGGACAGCTTGCCGTAGAGCGGCGTCACCGCCGTCGAAGTGAGCAGATAGGCGGTGACCACCCAGGAGAGGTTTTCCACGTCGGAAAAAGTCCGCCCGATGGTCGGCAGCGCCGTCGCCACGATGGTTTGATCGAGCGCGCCCAGAAACATCGCCAGCATGATGCCGATGACGATGGCGCGGATTTCCGGATGCGTCAGCGTTTTTAATTCTGATGACTTCATCCCGGAAGACTTCGGCTCGGACGATTTGCCCTCGCGCGCTTTATTCTTGGCTTTGCTCTTGGCGGTGGATTTAGGCGGAGTCATATGGCGAAGGTGCCGGGTTAATAAATGCGCGCTGCAACGAGCGGGACAGGAAATGCAGCCCGCTACATGGCCTGCCGGTTCCGGTCTGGCAATGGGGCGAAATGCGGAGCTGCTATGAGCGCGCGGGCGGCGTGGCAAACCCGCCGTTCAGGCGCCGCGCTCTCGCAGCGCGTTGCGCTGGATTTTCCCGCTCACGGTCCTGGGCAGCGCATCGAGATATTCAATGACGCGCGGATATTTGTAGGGCGCGATCGACGATTTCACTTTCTCCTGCAGCGCCCCAGTCAAAGCCGCACCGGCCTCGCGCGGGTCGTTAAGCACGATGAAGGCCTTTACCATCTGCCCGCGCTCCTCATCCGCGACGCCGACCACCGCGCATTCGCGCACGCTCGCGTGTTCGAGCAGCACCTCCTCCACCTCGGCGCCCGAAATGTTGTAGCCGGCGGACACGATCATGTCGTCGGTGCGCGCGTGATACCAGAAAAAGCCGTCGCGATCGGCGCGGAAGGCGTCGCCGGTGAGAGTCCAGCCATCGCGCACCTGGCGTTTTTGTTGTTCGATGTCGTCGAGATAGCGGCAGCCGGTCGGACCGCGCACAGCAAGACGTCCGATTGTCTCCGGCGGTAGCGGCCGCATGTCGTCATCGACCACGATGGCCTGGTAGCCGGGCAAGGTGCGCCCCGCGGCATTCTGCCGGACCGCGTCGCGCGGCATGGCGATGAAGGCGTGCAGCATCTCGGTCGAACCGATGCTGTTGATCAGCCGCACGCCGGTTGCGCGCAGCCAGCCTTCCAGCACGGCCACCGGCAGATGCTCGCCGGACGAAACGCAGGTCTTCAGCGCCGAAAGATCGTGGCGCGCCGCAAGCGGGATCATGGCGCGGTAGAGCGTCGGCACGGTGAATGTGGTGGTGACGCGATGCGCCGCGATCGCCGCGAGCAAGGTCTCCGCGTTCGCCTGTTCCAGCAATACCGACGAGGCGCCGAACCGCAGCGGAAACAGCAGCAGCGCGCCCAATCCAAACGTAAACGCAAACGGCGCGCTGCCGGCAAAAATATCGTCCGGACTCGTTTGCAAAAGCGGTTGCCAGCAATCGCACACCGCCAGCACATCGCGATGAAAATGCAGCGTGCCCTTGGCGAGCCCGGTGGTGCCGGAGGTGAATGCGATCAAGGCCACATCGTCATGCGAGGTCACGACATTGGCAAAATGATCGCTCTTATGTGCCGCGCGCGCTTCGAGGCCGTCGGCGCGCTCGGTATTGGAAAACACGCAACGTAATGCCGGGCAGGCCGCACGTGCGGCTTCCAGTTCGCCTGCGAGCCGCGCGTCGCACAGCGCCAGCGCGATCTTGGCCTTGTCGATGACGTGAACGAGTTCGCGCGCGCGCAACAGCGGCATGGTCGCGACCGCGATGCCGCCGGCCTTGAGCACGGCGAGCCAGCACGCGGACAGCATCGGATTGTTGGGCGCGCGCAGCAGCACCCGGTTGCCGGGAATGAGCCCCATGTCCTCGATCAGCACCGCCGCGATGCGGTTGGCGCGCGCGAGCAATTCGTCATAGCTCCACACGCTCTCGGGCGTGCGGATCGCCGGCCGCGCGCCGAATCCGGCGGCCACCGCATTGTCGATCAGCTCGGCGGCGGCATTGATGCGCTTGGGGTACGCAAGCGCATCGGGCGCGGCCTGCGGAAACACCGGCCACAGATCCACGGGAGGAAGATTGTCGCGCGCGAAGCTGTCGGTGTAAGCACTGGGGTCGAGCATGGGCCGGGTCATTGCGAGATGCACCAGCCTATCGCGCGCCGCACGCGGATGTTAAGGCCCGCACTGCAAATGCCCGCACAATCGTAAATTGAGCGCATGACCGAGACCCAGAGATCCAGCCGCATCTATGTCGATGCCGACGCCTGCCCGGTGAAGGACGAGATTTACCGGGTCGCCGCGCGCCATAAACTTGCGGTCGTCGTGGTGGCGGCCGGTTTCATTCGCGTGCCGGAGGACCCGTCGATCGAGCGGGTGGCGGCGGGCGGCGGGATGGATGCCGCCGACAACTGGATCGCGGAACGCGTTGGGCCCGGCGATATTGTGGTTACCACGGACATTCCGCTCGCCAGCCGCTGCGTCAAGGCCGGCGCCGAAACAATCGCCCCGAACGGGCGCGCCTTCACCGAAGAGTCGATCGGCATGACCTTGGCGGTGCGAAACCTGATGACTGACTTACGCTCGGCCGGCGAATCCACGCGCGGGCCGCCGCCGTTTGCGCCGAAGGACCGCTCGGCGTTTCTGTCCGCGCTTGAGGAAATCATCCGGCGCCTGCAACGCTCCCGCGCGCAGGGTTGAGCATGGCCGCCCCTCCCCTCGTCCAGCTCAAAGACATCGCCTTGACCTTCGGCGGCACGCCGCTTCTGACTGGCGCGGAACTCTCCGTCTCCACCGGCGAGCGCGTCTGCCTGGTCGGCCGCAACGGATCGGGCAAATCCACCTTGCTGAAGATCGCTGCGGGTCTGATCGAGCCGGACCGCGGCACGCGCTTCCTGCAGCCGGGCGCGAGCGTGCGCTATCTGCCGCAGGAGCCGAATTTTGCCGGCGTGGCAACGACGCTCGAATATGTCGAGGCCGGCCTTGCCGATCACAGCGATGCGCATCGCGCGCGCTATTTCATCGAGCAGCTCGGCCTTTCCGGCAATGAGGACCCCGCGCAACTGTCCGGCGGCGAAGCGCGGCGCGCGGCGCTCGCCCGCGTGCTGGCGCCTGCGCCCGACATCCTGCTGCTCGACGAGCCGACCAATCATCTCGATCTCACCACCATCGAATGGCTGGAGCGCGAGCTGGCCGGACGTCGCACCGCCTTGGTAATCATCAGCCACGACCGGCGCTTTCTCGCCAACCTCTCGCGCAGCACGGTCTGGCTCGACCGTGGCGAAACGCGACGCATCGAGCGCGGCTTTAGCGGCTTCGAAGCCTGGCGCGACGAAGTGCTGGCCGAGGAAGAACGCGACCAGCACAAGCTCGCTCGTAAAATTGTGGCGGAGGAACATTGGCTGCGTTACGGCGTCACCGCGCGGCGCAAGCGCAACATCCGCCGGCTCGGCGATCTGCACGCGCTGCGCGAAGCGCGCCGCAGCTATCGCGCCGCGGCGGGCAACGCGACCATGACCGCGAACGCCGCCGACATGTCGGGCAAGCTGGTCATCGAGGCAATTCGCGTAAGCAAGTCATATCAAGACCGGCCGATCGTGGCAGATTTTTCCACCCGCATTCAGCGCGGCGACCGTATCGGCATCGTCGGGCCTAACGGCAGCGGCAAGACCACGCTGATGAATATGCTCACCGGCGCGCTCGCGCCCGATGAGGGTAGCGTGCGCCTCGGCGTCAATCTCACGATGGCCACGCTCGACCAGCACCGCGAAAGCCTCGACCCCAACGCCACGGTGGCGGAGGCGCTGACCGGCGGCGGCGATACCGTTTCGGTCGGCGGCAAACCCCGGCACGTGGTGAGTTACATGAAGGATTTTCTGTTCACGCAGGAACAGGCGCGCACGCCGCTCGGCAAGCTTTCCGGCGGCGAGCGCGGCCGCCTGATGCTGGCGCAGGCGCTGGCGAAAACCTCGAACGTGCTGGTGCTCGACGAGCCGACCAACGACCTCGATCTGGAAACCCTCGACGTGCTGGAGGAAATGCTCGGCGACTATGCCGGCACAATTTTGCTCATCAGTCACGACCGCGATTTCCTCGACCGCCTGGTCAACGCGGTGATCGTACCGGAGGGTGACGGCCGCTGGGTTGAATATGCCGGCGGCTATTCCGACATGCTGGCGCAACGCGGTGTTGATCTTGTGCGCGAGCAGCCCAAGGCCGAGGGACGCAAATCCCAAAAAGCGCTCAAACCGACCCGCGCGGCGGCGCAAACCAAACGGCGGCTGAGTTTCCATCAGAAGCACGCGCTTGAGACTTTGCCGAAAGCTATCGCCGCTTTGCAGGAAACTGCCCGTACATTACATCGCCGCCTGGACGATCCGGGACTCTACGCACGCGACCGCCAAGCGTTCGACGAGACATCGGCGGCGCTCGCCACAGCGCAAAGCGAACTCGCCGCGGCGGAACAGAAATGGCTGGAGCTGGAAATCCTGCGCGAGGATTTGGAAGGCAGTTGATCAGCGTCCATGCCAAGCAAGCGCGCCGCGCCCGGCCGCCGCGCCGGTCGCAAAACAAGCCTGCAACAGATAGCCGCCGGTCGGCGCTTCCCAGTCCAGCATCTCGCCGGCAACAAAAGTTCCAGGCTGGCGGCGGAGCATGCAGTTTTCGTCGATCTCGCCGAATTGGATTCCGCCCGCCGTCGAGATCGCGCTTGCAAGCGGCGCTGTGCCGGTAAGGCGTATCGGCACGGCGTTGATGAGTTCGGCGAGCGCGGCGGGCGACATGGCTGAGAGGCGTTGTGGCGAAGCCTGAGTCACCTCATGCAGCAATCCGATTTCCACCGGGGACAATTTCAAAGTTTTGCGCAGGAAGGTCGACAGCGATTGCTTCTTGCGCGCCACGTCGAGCCGCTTTGTCAGCGCATCAACTGAAATATCCGGGCGCAGCGCAATGTGCAACAGCGCTTGCCCGGAGGCGGCAATAGTCTCGCGCAGGGGCGCAGACAAGGCGTAGACCGCGCCGCCTTCAAGCCCGGAGCGCGTGACGATCGCCTCGCCGCGCACAACTTGACGATTGTTTTGACTCCCGAACGAAAGCGCGATGCGCTTGAGCGGGCGGCCCTCGAAGCGGCTGCGAAAGACCTCCGACCATCCGGCGGTGAAGCCGCAATTGGCCGGCCGCAGCGGCGCGACCGCGATGCCGGCTTCAGCGAGCGCATCGGCCCAGCCGCCATCGGAGCCAAGCCGCGGCCAACTGGCGCCGCCCAACGCCAGCACCGAGGCATCCGCCTGCACCGTCACGGAACCCTCCGGCGCGGCGAACAGCAGATGGCCGCCGCCGTCCCATCCGCTCCAACGATGCCGCAACTTGAAGACGACGCCCGCGGCATCGAGCCGCCGCAGCCACGCGCGCAGCAGCGGCGAGGCCTTGAACGCCGCGGGAAACACGCGCCCGCTCGAGCCGACGAAAGTGGCCTGGCCGAGCGCCTCGCACCAGGCGCGCAACGCGGCAGGCGGCAAGGCCGCGATCGCCGGCCGTAAAAATTCGGCCGCACGGCCATAGCGCTCAAGCAGGCGCTCGAAGTCTTCGCTGTGGGTCAAATTGAGCCCGCCGCGGACGGCGAGCAGAAACTTCCGCCCAGCCGAAGGCATCCGGTCGTAGACGGTGACGCTTGCGCCGCCGGCCGCCAGAACTTCGGCCGCCATCAGCCCGGCAGGGCCGGCGCCGACGACAGCGACGCGTAGAGGGCGAGCGCCTGACAAGATTTTCGATTCCAATTTCCGAAGCGGCGATTGTGCGCCAGCGCGCTTCCATCCGATAGCCGCTTGCGCAGAACGCGCGCACGCGCATCGTCTGCTGTTGACCGGCGAGCGCGCGGTGCAAAAAACTCTTGCGTGCGCGCTCAAAGCGTTTATATGCAGCTTGCCCAAATTCGCACGTGCCTGTGGCCGTGTGTCGATCGGTAGGTACCCGGACAAGAGGCCGGACAGCCGCCTGGGGAAGCGAGAGCTCTCCCCAAGAAATCTGATCGGCAGCCGGAGGCGAAACCGGCAATCTCTGCTCTCCGCAGAGGACGCGGCTTAAAGCAACGACGGAGCGGGCTTCTTGGTCTCTGCCGGCCTTCCACCAGCCGGCGCGGGTTACCGAAGAGGCTTGTTCATCATTGCCAGGCGTGCGGTGCGGGGTCTCCCCAATCCAATCCAAGGCAGCCAGAGCGGGATTAGAGTTTTCGCCGGACGGCGCGTCATCCAACGCGGGCCACCGGCGGCCTCGAAATCCCGCATCACATCGGGCGGTTCGCCGCCCCTTTGAGCCGTGGGGAGAGCGCCATGACCGCGCGCATCCGCGAGTTCCTGCGTCAACGCAACGATGACGGGCCATGCCTCGTCGTCGACCTCGACGTCGTTCGCGACAACTACCAGACCTTCGCCAAGGCGTTGCCCGACACCCGCGTGTTCTACGCGGTGAAGGCAAACCCGGCGCCGGAGGTGCTGTCGCTGCTTGCCAAGCTCGGCTCCTGCTTCGACGCCGCCTCGGTCCCCGAGATCGAGATGGTGCTGGCGGCGGGCGCCTCGGCCGACCGCATCTCCTTCGGCAATACCATCAAAAAGGAACGCGACATCGCGCGCGCTTTTGCGCTCGGCGTGCGGCTTTACGCGCTCGACTGCCAGGCCGAAGCCGAGAAGATCGCGCGCGCCGCGCCCGGCTCGCGGGTGTTCTGCCGCATATTGTCCGATTGCGCCGGCGCCGAATGGCCGCTGTCGCGCAAATTCGGCTGCGAACCTGCGATGGCCGTGGACGTGCTGGAGCATGCCCATAAGCTTGGGCTGGAAGCCCATGGCCTCTCGTTCCATGTCGGCTCGCAGCAGCGCAATCCGCATGCCTGGGACCGGGCGCTCGCCTCGGCGGCCGGCGTTTTCCGCGAATGCGGCGAGCGCGGGTTGAACCTCACCATGGTCAATCTCGGCGGCGGCTTCCCGACCAAGTACCTCAAAAACGTGCCGGCGGTGAAAACCTACGGCGCGGCGATCTTCCGCGCCTTGCGCCGGCATTTCGGCAACCGCATCCCGGAGACCATCATCGAGCCGGGCCGCGGCATGGTCGGCAATGCCGGCATCATCGAGGCGGAAGTCGTGCTCGTTTCCAAAAAGAGCGAGAACGACGACGTGCGCTGGGTCTATCTCGACATCGGCAAGTTCGGCGGTTTGGCCGAAACGATGGACGAGTCGATCCGCTATCCGATCCGCACGCCGCGGGACGGTGGCGAACTCGGTCCCTGCGTGCTCGCGGGCCCAACCTGCGACAGCGCCGACGTGCTGTACGAGAAGCAGCCCTACGCGCTGCCGGTGAGCCTGGAGATCGGCGACAAGGTGCTGATCGAAGGCACCGGGGCCTACACCGCGACCTATGCGGCGGTCGGCTTCAACGGTTTCCCGCCGCTCAAGACGGTGCACATCTGATGCAAACCGTTTTGCATCGGAAGGATCGTGCCGTGGTCACGATCCGTCAGGAGCGGCGCGGCGACATCCCCGCGCGGGAGGCTCTGCTCAACGATGCCTTCGGCGAAACCCGTTTCGCCAAGGCGTCCGAGCGCCTGCGCGAGGGCCGCCGGCCGGCCGATGGAATTTCGCTGGTCGCGACCGAACACGGCCGCGTGGTCGGCACCGTCCGGCTGTGGCATGTCACGGCCGGGCGCGGCCGCCATGCTTTGCTGCTTGGTCCGTTGGCGGTCGCCGCCGATGCCCGCAAGCGCGGCATCGGCACCGCCCTGATGCAGCGCGCGCTGCGCCTGGCGCGCACGCAAGGCCACGCGGCCGTGCTGCTGGTGGGGGACGCGCCCTATTACGGCCGCTTCGGCTTCTCGGCGGAGAAGACCGGCGCGCTCTGGCTGCCGGGACCCTGCGACCGCCACCGGCTGCTCGCCTGCGAACTTGCGCCGGGTTCGCTCGATGGCGCATCCGGACTTGTCGCGGCGAGCCGGCCCCCGCAGTCCGGGCTCTCCAAGCTCGTCACTCGTTTCGGCCGCCGCCATCGCGGACGCGTGCCGCAGACGGCATAACTGTTGCCTAGTCGCACTAATATTTGCAGGATCGAAAAATGACGACCCCGCCCGTGCATGCCCGATTCGACGGGCCCATCGTGATGATCGGATTCGGCTCTATCGGCAAAGGGGCACTTCCTTTGCTGGAGCGGCACATTGCGTTTGACCGCGCGAAATTCATCGTCATCGCGCCGGACGACCGCGACCGCAAGCTGCTCGACGAGCGCAAGCTCAAGTTCGTGCACCTTGCCCTCACCAAGGCGAACTACCGCGACGTGCTCACGCCGCTGCTTAGGGCAGGGCCCGGACGCGGGATGATCGTCAACCTGTCGGTCGACACCTCCTCGGTCGATCTCATCGAATTCGCCAAGGACGTCGACGCGTTTTACATCGACACGGTGGTGGAGCCGTGGCCGGGGCTCTACGCCGACCGCAGCCTGCCGGTGTCGGCGCGCTCGAACTACGTGCTGCGCGAAAGCCTGCTGGAACTTCGCCGCCGCCGGCCCGGCGGCGTTACCGCCGTAAGCTGCTGCGGCGCCAATCCCGGCATGGTGTCGTGGATGGTGAAGCAGGCGCTGCTCGATGTCGCGGGCGAATTGAAGCTCAACGGCAAAGAGCCGAAGACGCGCGAACAATGGGCGCGGCTGATGCAGCTTGTCGGCGTCAAGGGCATCCACATCGCCGAGCGCGACACCCAGCGCGCACGCGAGCCGAAGCCGCGCGGAAAATTCGTCAACACCTGGTCGGTGGAGGGCTTCGTCTCCGAAGGCTTGCAGCCGTCCGAACTCGGCTGGGGCACGCATGAGAAGACGCTGCCGCCCGGCGGCCATCGCCACGATTTCGGCTGCGATGCTGCGATCTATCTGATGCGCCCGGGCGCCGGCACGCGCGTGCGCTCCTGGACGCCGACCGCGCAGGCGCAGCATGGGTTTCTGGTGACACACAACGAGTCAATCTCGATCGCCGACTATTTCACCTTGCGCGACGGCGACAAGGTCGCCTACCGGCCGACCTGCCACTACGCCTATCATCCGTGCAACGACGCGGTGCTCTCGCTGCACGAAATGGCGGGCGCGCAGTGGAAGCCGCAGACGGAGTGGAGCATTCTCGACGAGCACGAGATTATCGACGGCATCGACGAGCTGGGCGTACTGCTCTATGGCCACGCCAGAAACGCCTATTGGTACGGCTCGCAGCTCTCCATCGAGGAGACGCGCAAGCTTGCGCCCTATCAGAACGCCACCGGATTGCAGGTGACCTCCGCCGTGCTTGCCGGCATCGTCTGGATGCTGGAAAATTCCGACCGCGGCATCGTCGAGGCCGATGAGATGGATTTCCGCCGCTGCCTGGAAATCCAGCGGCCCTATCTCGGACCCGTCGTCGGCCGCTACACCGACTGGACGCCGCTGGTCGACCGCGGCGGATTGTTTCCGGAAGACATCGACGACAGCGATCCGTGGCAATTCAAAAACGTATTGGTGCAGTGATGCAGGCTTTTCTTTGCCCTTCGTGCGGGATGCAATACGCGCCGAGCGAGACGCCGCCGGCCAAATGCGTGGTGTGCAGCGAGGAGCGGCAATATATCGCCGCCGGCGGGCAAAAATGGACGACGCTCGCGGCCGAAGCGCCGAAACATTTCAACGTGTTCCGCGAATACGAACCGGGCATCATCGGTATCGGCACGCAGCCGGTGCTCGGCATCGGCCAGCGCGCGCTGATTGTTCGCACGCCGCACGGCAATATTTTGTGGGACTGCATCGCCATGCTGGATGCGGCAACCATCACGCTGATCAAGGGCCTCGGCGGATTGCAAGCCATCGCGATCTCGCACCCGCATTTTTATACGACGATGGTGGAATGGAGCCAGGCCTTCGGCGGCACGCCGATCCATCTGCATGCCGACGACAAGGATTGGATCATGCGGCCGGACGCCGCGATCAAGCTGTGGAGCGGCGACACGCTCACACTGATGCCGGACGTGACGCTGATCCGCTGCCACGGCCACTTCAAGGGCGGCAACATGCTGCATTGGGCGAAAGGCGCGGGCGGGCGCGGCGTGCTCGGCGCCTCCGACATCGCCACGGTGACGATGGACCGCAAGCATTTCAGCTTCATGCGCAGCTACCCGAACCTCATCCCGCTGTCGGTAAAGAACGTGCAGGAGATCGTTGCCGCGGTGGCGCCGTTCGAGTTCGACACCGCCTATGGGCACTTCTTTCACAACTTCATACCGCGCGGCGCGAAAGCCGCGCTGGAATATTCCGCCAAGCGCTACATCGCCGCGCTCGGCGGCGCCTACGACAACGCGTAAGCACGGCGCGCGACTGACGGCGCCGATTGAGGACAGCCGGGAATGTGGCGGCCGCCGCAGCGCATTCGACACCAGCCGGCGCGCGGGCGCATCCCGGCGCAGGACGAGGCGAAGGCTTCGCTGCTGTTTTCGCCGGTCAAAATCGGAAACCTCACGCTGGCGCAGCGCACCTGGGTGCCCGCCATGGTGCCGTGGCGCGCGACCGAGGACGGCTTCGTCACGCAGAATGTGATCGACTGGTATGAGCGCTTCGCGCGCGGCCAGCCGGGCGCGATCGTGGTGGAAGCCACCGGCATCCGCGACATTCCAAGCGGGCCTTTATTGCGCATCGGCCATGACAGGTTCATTCCCGGATTGCGCAAACTGGTGGAGACCGTGCGCGCGGCAAGCGAAGGCCGCACCCGGCTGTTGATCCAGACAATCGATTTTCTCGCCATCCGCCGGCGGCCGCAGCCGGCGAAATTCTTTCAACGGTTTTTGAAAATCACCGATGCCCACCGCCGCGCGCTCGGCACATCCAACGACGGCGACATCCGCGCACGGCTTGCCGCCATGAACGACGATGAACTCGCGCAGGTGCTCGATGCGCGCGAGCTGGAAAGCCTGCGTTTCGGCTATCGCGAGCGCGTCACCGACATGCACCTCGACCACATCCGCGCGCTGCCCGCGGTGCTGCCCGCGCTGTTCGCTGACGCCGCCGCGCGCGCCAGCCAAGCCGGCTTCGACGGCGTCGAGCTGCATTACGCCCACGCCTATACGATGGCGTCGTTTCTCTCCGCCACCAACACGCGCGGCGACGGCTATGGCGGCGCGCGCGAAAATCGCGTGCGGCTGCCGCTGGACGTTTTCGCGGCGGTGCGCGAACGCGTCGGCGCCGATTATCCCATCGGCTGCCGCTATCTGGCGGAAGAATGCGTGGCGGGCGGCAGCGGGCTCGACGATGCGGTTTTTTACGGGGTGGAATTCGCGCGCGCCGGGATGGATTTCATTTCCACCTCGCGCGGCGGCAAATTCGACGACGCCAGGCAGCCGAACGTGGGCACCGCCGCCTATCCCTACACCGGGCCGAGCGGCTATGAATGCATGCCGCAGCATATTTCCGACGCGCGCGGGCCGTTCGGCCGCAATGTTGCGCCCACCGCCGCCATCCGCGCGGCGATCCGCGCCGCGGGGAAAACCACGCCGGTGGTGTGCACCGGCGGCATCCATAATTTCGAGATGGCGGAAAATCTATTGGCGAGCGGGGCCTGCGACATCGTCGGCGCGGCGCGGCAGTCGCTCGCCGATCCCGACTGGTACCGCAAGATCGCGCAAGGGCGCGGCAACGAAGTGCGGACCTGCGAATACACCAATTATTGCGAAGGGCTCGACCAGAAGCACAAGCAAGTGACCTGCAAGCTGTGGGACCACGACGGCCTCGACGACGCGCGCGTCTCCCGCACATCGGACGGCAAGCGGCGGGCAACGGCGCCGGAGTGGAAGGGTTAGAGCGAATCCGGGAAGCGCAGACATTCTCCGCCGTCATGGCCGGGCGCGTCCCGGCCATCCACGTCTTTGCTCGTGCGCGGCTTTGAAGACGCTAGCGGCCCTGCCTCTTCGCCGCCTTTCTTGTCTCTAACGCCGCCCGCGGGCGGGCGGCTTTCGGCACCCTCCCCGGCCAGCTGACAATATGCTCTTCCAGGTCCTTGTCCGGCACATCCTTCTCGCTCGCCAGCGCGCGCCCGCGCAGCGAGACGCCGGCCAGGTGCACCGTCTCCGGGTCGCCCGACACCAGCGGGTGCCACCACAGCAGGTCCTTGCCCTCGGCGAGGCGGCGGTAGCCGCAGGTCGGCGGCAGCCAGGCGTAGTCGCGCACGGTTTCGGGCGTGAGCTTGACGCAGTCCTCCACCTTGGCCTGCCGGTTTTTGTAGTCCGTGCAGCGGCAGGTGGCGGCGTCGAACAGCTTGCAGACCACGTCGGTGAAATAGATGCGCTTGGTGTCTTCTTCCTCGAGCTTGTTGAGGCAGCAGCGGCCGCAGCCGTCGCACAGGCTCTCCCACTCGGTTTTCGTCATCTGCTCCAGGGTCTTGGAGCGCCAGAAGGGAGTGTCGGCGGGCATCGGGCAGTCCTGTGGGGCCTGAGTCGTGGGAGCGTTTATAGCGCTTCGCGCCCCCCGCAAGGGGGGAGGAGCCTGCCCCCGGGCTTGACCCGAGGGGTTAAAAGAGGGGGGTCGCCGCTACGCCGCCACGACACTGATCCGCGCCGCCGCGCGCGAGCGCGGTTTCTTGCGAATGACGATCTCGACATCGCGGTCGAGCGCGGTGAGCAGGGTCATCAACCGCTCGACCGAAAATCCATCAAGCTTGTAATTGCACAGCGCCGAAACCTTCGGCTGATTGAGGTCGAGCTGCTTGGCGGCCGCACCTTGCGTCAGGTTTCGCTCGGCGATGACGGTGTTGAGGGCGTGCGCGAGCCTGAGCTTGGTTTGCCGCTCCTCGGCGTCGGCATAGCCGAGGTCGGCGAAAACGTTGCCGCTGCCGCGAACGATATCGCGCGCCCTATCCGCCCGTTTTACCATAGCGCGCCTCGTAGTCCTGCTGCGCGATCTTCAGCCGTCGCGCGGTCAGCTCGATATCGGTCCGCGCCGTCTTGATCCCGCGCGGCGATTTCTTTTGAAACGCATGCAAGACGTAAACGGCCACCCGAAAGCGCACGCTGTAAACCGCCCTGTAGGTATCGCCATCATGATCCTCCACTGCCTCGAATACACCCGGCCCCAGCCCTTTCCACGGCTTCGCCTTGGGATGTTTGCCGCCGAACTGCGCGAGGCCGAGCGCATTGCCGATCTCGTCCTTCACCGGCTCCGGAAAAGCGAGAAAATCGCGCTTCGAGGAACCGACCCAGTCGAGCGGTTTTTCGCCTTTCGCCAGCCGCGTTCGCATGACCTATATCCCAGATTTGGGATGACGCCGCAAGTCTCCGGATTTCACGCCTCGGGTTTCTGCGTCGTGTTGGTGGCGCCATGTTGTTCCTGTTTTGTTCTTACGACGAAATCCGCCCGCCGGCAAGTCATTCCCGCGTGCTTTCAACGCTTTTCCGTCCGCATCGCCTCGACGATCTTCATTGTCTCGACACTCATGCGCGCGTCACGCACACATCGGACGGCAAGCGGCGCGCCACCGCGCCGGAGTGGAAAATCTAGCAGGCTGCTCAAGGAACCTTAGCCGTCATTCCGGACGCCGCGCAGCGGCGATCCGGAATCCAGAAACGCCCACGGAATTCGCCGCTGGATTCCGGGTTCGCGAGCCTCGCTCGCGCCCCGGAATGACCGATCGGCCATTTTCAAGAGCCTGCTAGCCGCCCTGTGCCCGCTCCAAATCCTGCTCTTGATCCTTATCTTGCGCGATCAGCGCATCGATCCTGCGCGAGAGCGAGGCGCGCAATTCCTCGACATCGGTCGGCGGCTCTCGCGGCGCGGCCTGCCGGACGGCAGCGGCGCGCACATTAAGCGCAGAGAGATCGCGCAGCGCACGCATCAGATAGGTGAGCGTGCGCAGATTGGTATCGGCCTCTCGGCGCGTCCGCTTGCGCGCGAGGAGCTGCTGCGAAGCCGCCTGCTTCACTGCAGCTTCCTCATGGCGATGCTGCACGGCGCGTGCGCAAGCCTCGATGGCCCGCTGCACGCCCTCGGCGTCGAGTGGTTCGCCGCGCGCCGCCTTTCCCGCCGCTGCCAGCGGGACGATGCGCCGGCCGCCGCCGGACGCGAGCCGCATGCGCGGCCGGCAGCCAAGCCGCCGCACCATCAGGTAAAGATTGCGCTCGGTGATGCCGGCGAGACGCGCGATCTCGCGCACCGGCACCAGCGTGTCCTCGTACAGCACGCGCACGCAGGCTTGCACGCTCTCGCCCACGCGCTTTCGCGCGCGGGGAGAATGATCGCGGGGCATGGGACGCTCGGAGTTGTGGGAGATTGCGGGAAGTGTAGCGGAGGAGCGAAATGGTGTCAATGATTATTTTCCTATACGCCAGTTATTAAAGTAAGCAACCGTGATGACATTAGTTGCTCAGCTGCCTCGAGATCCCCATCAAGCGGCAGACCATATTCATAAAGCTCTATTTCAAAGTCATTTGGACCGATCGATCCTAAGCGCTTTAAACCGGGTCCGACGCTTTCTGAAACTGGATAAACTAGGATCGCCTTCTTACAGTCCAAGCGTTCGAGCGACGTCAAGCACGGTCCCACTGCCCACAAACGGGTCGAGAACTTTGCCGCCAGCGGGCGACGCACACTCTATGCACCGCTTCACCAATTCACTTGGAAATGGTGCATTGTGCTCTATCCGTACACTTCGTTCGATCGGAATATTCCAAACGTCCTCTTCAGGTAGCACTTGGCGATCGAAGGAGTAAAAACGCGACTTCGTGAACATAAAAATATGTTCATATTGACGATGCGGTCGGTCACGCGCTGTTGGTTCTGAGAAAGCATTACCACGGTTCCAAATGATGTCTGAACGCAAAGTCCAACCGCGGCGCTGCATTTCGAACGCGACCTTCCACGGCACACCGATCATACTCTTCTTGGGAATGTCCCATCCGCTGCAGTCTACCGGTCTCAGCTTCTTTCTCATAAACGATCGTGAACTACATCGAGGGTCATGCCCATGGGGCTGCCCATTCCCCGAATAATACGTGTCACCAATGTTTAGAAAAAACACCCCTTCAGGATGCAGCACCCGTTTGACTTCATCAAAAACATCAGCGAGCGAATTAACAAAGGCATCAACAGTGTCTTCGTGACCAAGTTGCTTTTCGTATCCGTAATCTCTTGCCCAGTAGTAGGGGGGCGACGTCACAGCGACGTTAAAGCAATCACTTGGAAGGGTCCGAATAACATTCCGAGAATTGCCTTCCAGGAGCGCTCCAAAAACTTTGCCGATCCGATAATGAAAAGACTTGCCGATGATCTCAGAGCTTGTGTGACCACGCGGTTTTAATTTTGATCTGGATGCGGCGCCGTGATCCTTTTCAGTATTTTTTTGGCTATAAAGTTTTTCTAAAAATTTTTGGGCTGCTTTTCGTCCGCGATCAGCGGAGCTTGGCAAGCTGGTGTTTGCGTCGTTGCTTTCAATCCGCAGCTTGTCAATTGAGTGAACCGATCGAGAATTTAATTGGCGGTCAGACATTTAGACCTTCCTGGTTGCATTCCGATTCATTCAACCGCATAGGAATAATACCCTAAATGCAACTTCGCGTCAAGAACATTTCGAGAACACCCCCAGCTTGTTGTGGCTTTCAGGGTCTTTTCGCCCTCTTCGGCACCCACCCCGGCCAACTCAGTATGCAGCCTAAGAAGTTCTGACCCCCACCCGCCACGCCTTCGCCCTGCGGGCGGAGTTTATCATCGGGCCGACCCTCGGCCGGACGCGTTGGGCGGGCGACCTCCCCCTTGCAGGGGGAGGTGAAGAGAAATCCCGCTCATAGATTAGGTTAAAC
>CAMAWF010000030.1 GCA_945861895.1 Rhizobium sp. Q54 | reverse complement strand
GTCGTCGTCGGCCTCTTCCTTTTCGGCCTCCTCGCCCGGCTCGGCGTCTTCCTGCTCGACCACGTTGATGCCCATCTCGCTCAGCATCGCGAGAATGTCCTCGATCTGCTCGGAGGTGACTTCCTCCGAGGGCAGGACGGCGTTGAGCTGCTGATAGGTGACGTAGCCGCGCTTCTTGGCGCCCTTGATCATTTTCTTGACGGCGGCGTCCGACAGGTCGAGCAACGGCAGCGGCGCGTCCGGGGTCGCCTCGGCGGCTTCCTTTTCCGGGACCTCTTCTTTTTGCTCTTTTGCTTTCGCCTTGCTCGCCATTCGCCTCTCCTGGACCCCGCCGCGCCTTTAGCTACGGCCGAAAGGGCAGCGCCGGCCCGGCACCGCCCGCCCGCGCGCGCCCCGAATCAGGTCGCCAGTTTCGTCGGAACCCGCTTAAGCTCCGATTAACCCTGAAAGGACAACGGAAATCGACCCTTATTCCGTTGCCGCCGCCGCCGTGCCGCTCACAAGCTTCTTGCCGGACGGCCCGAGGAGGCCCCGAACCCCTCGATCAAGGCCTCGGTTCCATCCATGACGGACAGCCGCGCCTTGACGTCCCGCAACCATGAATAATTGGCCTCGGTACTGTCCTGCCCCAAGGCCTGCTCGGCATCCTTGAGCTCCTTAGTTAGTGAATGCCACTGCCGATGCAAGGCGACAAGCTGCTGCCAGGTCACCAAAACATCCTGCGGCGCGGCGTCGGCAAGCGCCCCCCAGACCGAAACGGTGGTGATTGTCCGCTCGAAACGCTCGATCGTCTCGGCAAATCCGCGGGTTGAAAGTTCCGACCGCAGCGCCGCGGTATCCGGCGCGCCGTCGTGGCCCTCGCGGTGGGCGAAAATATCGATCAGCGCGCTCTTCATCCGCTCGGCGTCGGCATGGCGGAATTCGAGCGAGGCGAGTTCCTCCAGGCGCTCGTGCAACAACCAGGGGTGATGCAGCACCGTCTGCAAGATGAGCGCCTCGCGCCGCGGCACCATGGTGCGGAAACCGCGATGCACCGGGCTGGTCGCAAGCTGCTGGCTCACCACCACGTAAGGCCGGTCGCGCGGCAGCGCAGGGCCTGGACCGCGCCCGCCCGGCGCATTACGCCGGCCGGGGCGATCCTGCCACGGCGTGCGCTCACCGCGCTCGGTCCATCCGCCGCCACTGCCGCGGGTGCTGCGTTGCACAGCCGCATCCGGCCGCTGGAAGAACTGCCGCAAGCGGTCGGCGAAATCCTGCCGGTAATATTTGCGCACGGATTCATCCGCGATCGCCTTGGTCACCTCGCCGATGCGCGCTTCCAGCGCCGCGCGCCGCTCCGGCGTGTCGAAGCCGCCGCCTTCGATTTCCCGCATCCACAGCATCTGCGCCAGCGGCCGCGCGCCCGCGATCACTTCGGCGACCGCATCGCGCCCGCCCGAGCGCAGCAGATCGTCGGGGTCCTGACCTTCCGGCAAGCTCGCGAATTTCAGGCTCTTGCCGGGGGCGAGCCGCGGCATCGCCAGATCGATGGCGCGATAGGCCGCGCGTTTTCCCGCGGAATCGCCGTCGAAACACAGCACCGGCTCGTCCGCCATCTTCCACAACAGCGCGAGCTGGTCTTCGGTCATCGCGGTGCCGAGCGGGGCGACGGCGGCCGGAAATCCGGCGCTCACCATCGCGATCACATCGACATAGCCCTCGACGGCTATGACCTGCGCGCCGGGATTATCTTGCGCAGGCTGCGTAGACTTGCCTGCGTGCGCGGCCTGCCGCGCGGAGCTAAGATTGTAGAGCGTGGCGCCTTTGTGAAACAGCGGCGTTTCCGGCGAGTTGAGATATTTCGCCTGCGCGTCGCTGGAAAGCGCGCGTCCGCCGAAGGCGATGATGCGCCCGCGCAGATCGCCGATGGGAAACATCACGCGGTCGCGGAAGCGGTCGAACGGCACCGGGATGTCGTCGCCGGAAATCAGCAGGCCGGCCTCGACCATGTCCGGCACGGAAATCCCGTGCGAGCCGAGATGCTCCTTGAGCGCGAAGCGCTCGCCCGGCGCATAGCCGAGCCGGAACTTGAGCTGCGTCGCCGCATCGAGGCCGCGGTCGGCGAGATAGCCGCGCGCCTTGGCCCCGCTGCGCGCAGCCAGCGTCGCCTCGTAGAATTTCGCCGCCAATTCCATGACGTCGTGCAGGGTCTTGCGCTTTTCGTCGCGCGCGGCGTCCTCGTGCGAGACCTTCGGCAGCGCGACGCCCGCCATCTGCGCCAGCCGCTCCACCGCTTCCGGGAACGAGACACCTTCGGTCTCCATCACGAAGCCGAAAATGTCGCCGTGCTTGCCGGAAGAAAAATCGTGAAAGAAGCCCTTCTGGTCGTTGACCGTGAAGGACGGCGTCTTTTCCTTGTTGAACGGCGACAAGCCCGACCATTCGCGGCCGGCTTTCTTCAGCTTCACGCGCTTACCCACGACTTCCGACACGGGAAGCCGGGCACGCAGCTCGTCGAGGAACTGGGGCGTAAAGCGCATGAGTGTGGCCGATTCGTTTTGACCATCATAAGCCGCCAGGGAGGAGGATTGCGGGGCGCGCCGGAGTTGCCCCCTGCGCGGGCCGCAAATGCGGCCTTATCCTAGTTTTCCACAGGGCAAAAACCTTAATTCCTCATTTGACACCGAGAAATACAAGTGTATATACACATAGTCTGAGGTACGGCCGAAGCGTGGTCTTGTTTCTCTGCAGCATAAAAAAGCAGTGAGTAACAAGATGGGGACCAGAGAGCTTCGACTCCGTCATAGCGAACCCTCGGAACGATACGAAATGTATCGGAACCCGACTTTATGGGACGCTTCGCTATGGCGGAAGACTTGCAGCGGCTGTTCGCAGGCGTTCGCGAATTCGGGTGGGACCCGAGAAAGCGCGAAAGCAATCTGCGCGATCACAAGATCGACTTCGTCGATGTGAAAGGAATCTTCGACGGCTATACCTTTATCCGTCGGTCAGACCGCCATGGCGAAATCAGGTATCAAGTCTTCGGGTATGTCCACCAGCGGGAAGTCGCGGTCGCTTGCGCGCTCCGCGACACACTCTGCTGGCTCATCTCGGTACGGCGCGCGCGCCGCGACGAAAGGCGAAAATATTACAGTGGTCTCGCGGGGCAAGACTGATTGGGCCGCCGTCGATGCGCTGACCGATGCGCAGATCGAAGCTGCCGTCCGCAACGATCCTGACGCGGTGCCGCTCGATTTCGACTGGTCCAAAGCCATTCTCGTCATTCCACCGAAAAAGAAGGCAATTTCCATCCGCGTCGATGAGGACGTGCTCGATCATTTCAAAAAGGAAGGCACCGGTTATCAGCGGCGCATGAATGCAGTGCTGCGCTCCTACGTGCAGCAGAAGAAGAGCAAGAAGAAGCGAGCGTAATTTTTCGTCCGCTACTGCGGCTGTAATCCGGCCTCCTTGACCACCTCACGGGCGAGCGCGCGGTCTTGCCTGATTTCGCGCGCGAACTGCTCCGGCGAATTGACCGCCGGAATGAGGCCGCGGCCGATGAGGTGGCGCTCGCGGAAATCCGGATTGGCGACGATCTGCTTCACCTCGCGCGCCAGCCGCTCGACGATCGGCTTCGGCGTGCCGAGCGGCACGAACAAACCGTACCAGCCGCGCGACGGCGCGCCGGTGTAGCCGGTCTCCGCCAATGTCGGCACATCGGGAAACTGCGGCGAGCGGATATTGTTGAGCATGGCGAGCGCGGTCATCTGTCCGCCGCGCAATTGCCCGGTGACATTGCCGAGTCCGATCAATCCGATCGGCGTCGATCCGCTCAAGATCGCGTTGACGGCGTCGCCGCCGCCCTTGAACGGCACGCGCACCCAGTCGGCGCCCTTCTGCGTTTTGAGCTTTTTCATATACAGCGCGAGCGGCACGGCGGCGGTGACGTAGCTCAGCGTGCCGGCCTTTGCCTTCGAGAGCGCGATCAGCTCGTCCACTGTCTTGACGTTGAGCGAGGAATTCACCGCCAGCACCTGAATGAGGTGAAACAAATTGGTGACCGGCTGCAATTTCTCCGGATCGAATGGAATTTGCTTGAACAGGAACTGGTTGTAGACCACCGGATCGGCATTGATGATGCAGATGGTGTAGCCATCCGGCGGCGCTTCCGTGCAGGCGCGGGTGCCGACATTCTGCGAGCCGCCGGGGCGGTTTTCGTTGATCACCGGCTGGCCCAAGCGGATGCGCAATTCCTCGCCGAGCGCGCGCATGAAGATGTCGCTCAATCCGCCTGCGCTCGATGTGGTGATGGCGCGGATGGTGCGCGTGGGCCAGTCCTGCGCCGCCGCTGGCGCGGCGAAAAATACCGCCAGAAGCAAAGCCGCAACGCGCATCATCGCGAACCCCCGCTTGCCCCCTATTGCAGCCGCGCCTTCACCATCCCGCTCGCCTTGGCCATGTCCATCTGGCCGGCGAACTTGCCCTTCAATGCGCCGATCACCTTGCCCATGTCCTTGATGCCGGCGGCGCCGGTGTCCTTCACCGCCGCCTCGATCGCCGCCTTGATCTCGTCGTCCGACATCTGTTTCGGCAGATAGGCCGTGACGATCACGATCTCCTCGCGCTCACCGGCCGCCAGCTCGGGGCGGCCGCCTTTGTCGTAAAGATCGGCCGATTCCTGCCGCTGCTTGATCATCTTCTGGAACACGCCAAGCAGTTCCTCATCCGAGAGCGGGCCCTTGCCGGCGCCGCGCGCCTCGATGTCCTTGTCCTTGATGGCGGCATTCATCAGCCGGAGCGTCGAAACCCGGCGCACCTGCTTGGCCTTCATTGCGTCTTTGAGTGCATTGTTGATGTCGTCGCGCAGCACGGCTGACCTCGCAAAATCTGTTTGGGACGGCGTTAAGGCCGCCTCTTGCCTCTCACACTATAATACGCAAGTAAGAGCCCATGGCGCAGACTCAATCCAGCCCGAAATCAAGCTGGGCCGAGCCCAAAACCACCGCTTTGCTCGTGCTGGCGGACGGCACCGTGCTCGAAGGCTTTGGATTCGGCGCCCCCGGGCATGCGGCCGGCGAGGTCTGTTTCAACACCGCGATGACCGGCTATGAGGAAATCCTCACCGATCCGTCCTATGCCGGGCAGATCATCACCTTCACCTTTCCCCATATCGGCAATGTCGGCACCAACGACGAGGACATCGAGACCGTCAACATGGCGGCGACGCCGGGCGCGCGCGGCGTCATTTTGCACGCGCCGATCACCGAGGCCTCGAATTACCGCGCGACGCTGCATCTCGACGCGTGGCTCAAGCGCCGCAACATCATCGGGCTCTCCGGCATCGACACCCGCGCGCTGACCGCGCTGATCCGCGAAGAGGGCATGCCCAACGCCGTGATCGCGCACGACCCGGCCGGCAAATTCAAGCTCGACGCGCTCAAAAAAGAAGCGCGCGAATGGCCGGGCCTGGTCGGCATGGACCTGGTGCCGATGGTGACGTCGGGGCAGCGCTTCACCTGGGACGAGACGCCGTGGCAGTGGGGCAAGGGCTATGGCCGTCAGGACAAGCCGGAATTCCACGTCGTCGCCATCGACTACGGCATCAAGCGCAATATTTTGCGGCTGCTGGCCGGCGCCGGCTGCAAGGTGACGGTGGTGCCGGCGAAGACTTCCGCCGACGACATCATGGCGCTGAAACCCGACGGCGTGTTCCTGTCCAACGGGCCGGGCGATCCGGCGGCGACCGGCGAATATGCCGTGCCCGTCATCAAGAAGCTGATCGACACCGGCACGCCGACATTCGGGATTTGTCTCGGCCACCAGATGCTTGGGCTGGCGGTCGGCGGCAAGACCATGAAGATGCATCAGGGCCATCACGGCGCCAATCATCCGGTGAAGGACCTCGCCACCGGCAAGGTCGAGATCACCTCGATGAACCACGGCTTCGCGCTCGACGGCAAAAGCCTGCCGGCAAATGCCAGCGAAACGCACATCTCGCTGTTCGACGGCTCCAATTGCGGCATCGCGCTCAAGGACCGGCCGGTGTTCTCGGTGCAGTACCATCCGGAAGCGTCTCCCGGACCGCGCGACAGCCATTATCTCTTCGGCCGCTTTGTCGACATGATGCGGCAGAAAAAAAGAAAGACCGCGTGAACGGTCCACTTCCGCGTTGACACCCATAGGGTTACAGCCTATCGTACAGCATGATCCGCAGTTTCCGGCACCGGGGACTGAGACTGCTGCACGAACGCGGGGATGCCTCGCGAATTCATGCGGCGCGCCGTAACAAGATCGCTCGTATTCTCGGTTATCTGAACATGGCGCGGATGCCGCGCGATATGGATTTCCCAGGGCTGCGGCTGCACCCGCTGACCGGGAACCTGAGCGGTTTCTGGAGTGTTTCCATATCCGGGAATTGGCGCATCGTTTTTCGCTTCGAGGATGGCCACGTTTTCGACGTCGATCTGATCGATTATCACTGAGGTGAAGTCATGCCGATGCTCGATCCATCCCATCCCGGCGAGGGCCTCAAGGAAGACGTCCTCATTCCGCTCGGCCTGACCGTGACCGAGACCGCCAAGGCGCTGGGCATCAGCCGCAAGACCTTGTCGGAAATCATCAATGGCAAGTCGCCGATCACGCCGGACATTGCGGTCCGGCTGGAGCGCGCCTTTACCAATCCTCCGGCCGACATGTGGTTGCGTCTGCAGGCGGCCTATGATTTGCGCCGCGCCAAGCAGCGCTTGAAGAAGACGGCGGTCCGCCGTTTGCGCAAACCCGCATCGGAACGCCGCCTGCGCGTCGCGTAGATTTTTTAGATTGTGACAACGCCGATGAGCGACTGGGTTTCATTCTACGATTTCAAGCATTCGGTCATCTACGTCAACGCGCGTCATCGCGACGTGCACTACGCCAGGATCGCCGAGGACATCCGTGCGCACATCCCCTCGCCCGCCGCGCGCGTGCTCGACTACGGCTCCGGCGAGGCGAGCTATGCCGACCGCATCGCCGCCAAATGCGGCTCTCTCGTTCTCGCGGAAGCCGCGCCCAACGTGCGCGCCGCGCTCACGCAGCGTTTCGCCGATAACGCCAAGATCAAGGTGATGACGCCGGAGCAGGTGGCGGCGCTCGCGCCCGGCTCGTTCGATTTCATTGTCATGCATTCGGTCTCGCAATACCTCGCGGTGGCGGAACTCGAAGGCTTGCTCGCCATGTTCCGCCACCTGCTCAAGCCGGACGGGCTGCTGGCGATCGGCGATGTGGTGCCCGCGCGATTTGCGTCGCTTTTCGCAGCGATGGCGCTGCTGCGCTTCGGCGCCGCCAACGGCTTTTTCGGCGCCGCCATCCTCGGGTTGCTGCGGATCGTGGCGTCGGACTATCTGCGTCTTCGCAAAGCCATCGGGCTTTCGCATTACACCGCGCCGGCCATGATCGGGAAGCTCGCAGCCGCCGGCTTCACCGCGCAACGCGCGGAGCGCAATATCGGCCACAACCAGGCGCGCATGACGTTTCTCGCCCGCGTCAAGTAAGCTTCGCCGGCCTCGCATTCCACGTCCGCCGCGCGTCAAAGGTAACGTTGCGTCAAGGCTGTTTGGTAACCTTGCCTCAATGGCCGGAGCGTAGCTTCGCGCCCGGCCCGGTGGCGGAGTGCTTACGCAGAGGCCGTGCAAGGTTCTCGACCCTGGTTCAATTCCAGGCCGGGCCTCCAACCTTCGCGGCTTCGCCGCTTCGGTTGGCAAGCCACCCTTAGCTCCGCGAAGGTTGCCCGTCGTAGCCCATAGGGCGAAGACGGGCGCGGCGTTCTTTCGTCCACCGGATAAGCAGCCGCGCCCTTCCCCCCCGGTCGAATCTGGTCTAAAGACCGCTCGCGCGCGCGGCTTTTGTTGTTTGAGCCTGAAAGCGCGGTCGGACGCAAAACCGGTTTCCACTTTTGCTGACCGCGCTTTTGCGCCGGCCCCGAGGACGCGCGATAAGCGCGCCCTTTTTTTGTGCCCACGACGTCCCGTGCTCCTCTCCCGAAAAGGGCAGAAGGAATTAGCTTGAGCCGATGCCAAAACGCACCGACATCGCATCGATCCTGATCATCGGCGCCGGCCCGATCGTCATCGGGCAGGCCTGCGAGTTCGACTATTCCGGCACGCAAGCCTGCAAGGCGCTCAAGGACGAGGGCTACCGGATCGTGCTGGTGAATTCCAACCCGGCGACGATCATGACCGACCCCGATCTCGCCGATGCCACCTACATCGAGCCGATCACGCCGGAGATCGTCGCCAAGATCATCGAAAAGGAACGCCACGTATTGCCCGGCGGCTTCGCGCTGCTCCCCACCCTGGGCGGGCAGACGGCGCTCAATTGCGCGCTGTCGTTGCGCAAAATGGGCGTGCTGGAAAAGTTCGACGTGCAGATGATCGGCGCCACCGCCGACGCCATCGACAAGGCCGAGAACCGCGAGCTGTTCCGCGAGGCGATGAAGAAGATCGGGCTGGAGACGCCGCGCTCGCACCACGTCAAGACGCTGCCGGACGCGCTGCATGCGCTCGACGACATCGGCCTGCCGACGATCATCCGCCCGTCATTCACGCTCGGCGGCCTCGGCGGCGGCATCGCCTACAACAAAGCGGAGTTCATCGAGATCGTCGAGCGCGGCATCGACGCCTCGCCGACCAACGAGGTGCTGATCGAAGAGAGCGTGATCGGCTGGAAGGAATACGAGATGGAGGTCGTTCGCGACAAGAACGACAACTGCATCATCATCTGCTCGATCGAAAATCTCGATCCGATGGGCGTGCATACCGGCGATTCCATCACCATCGCGCCGGCACTCACGCTCACCGACAAGGAATACCAGATCATGCGCGACGCCTCGATCGCGGTGCTGCGCGAAATAGGCGTGGAGACCGGCGGCTCCAACGTGCAATTCGCGGTCAATCCCGCCGACGGGCGCCTCATCATCATCGAAATGAATCCGCGCGTCTCGCGCTCGTCGGCCTTGGCCTCCAAGGCGACCGGCTTTCCCATCGCCAAGGTCGCGGCCAAGCTCGCGGTCGGCTACACGCTCGATGAAATCGCCAACGACATCACCGGCGGCGCGACGCCCGCCGCGTTCGAGCCGACCATCGATTACGTCGTCACCAAAATTCCGCGTTTCGCGTTCGAGAAATTCACCTCCAACGACCCGCATTTCAACGTGCTGACCACGTCGATGAAGTCGGTCGGCGAGGCGATGGCGATCGGCCGCACCTTCAAGGAGAGCCTGCAAAAAGCGCTGCGCTCGCTGGAGACCGGCCTCACCGGGCTCGACGAGATCGTCATCGACGGCTTCGACGCCAACCGCAGCATCGAGGATGCCGACAACAAGAATGCGATCCGCGCCGCGCTCGGCACGCCGACGCCGGAGCGGCTGTTGAAGGTCGCGCAGGCGATGCGGCTCGGCGCCAGCGACGAGCTGGTGCACGCCTCCTGCCGGATCGATCCGTGGTTTCTGGCCGAGATCCGCGGAATTGTCGCCATGGAGGCCGAGATCAAGGCGAAGGGCCTGCCGACGACGGCGGGCGCCTTCCGCCGGCTCAAGGCGCTCGGTTTTTCCGATGCACGGCTCGGAAAACTCACGGCAACTCCTGCCGAGACGGTGACGAAACAACGCCGCGCGCTCAACGTACGCCCGGTGTTCAAGCGCATCGACACCTGCGCCGCCGAATTCGCCTCGCCTACGGCTTACATGTATTCGACCTACGCGGCGCCGTTTAACGGGCAGCCCGCCAACGAGGCCGCGCCTTCGGACAAGAAGAAGATTGTCATTCTCGGCGGCGGGCCGAACCGCATCGGCCAGGGCATCGAGTTCGATTATTGCTGCTGTCATGCCTGCTTCGCGCTCAAGGATGCCGGCTACGAGACCATCATGATCAACTGCAATCCGGAAACGGTGTCGACCGATTACGACACCTCGGATCGCCTCTATTTCGAGCCGCTCACCGCCGAGGACGTGATCGAGATCATCGACACCGAGCGCAGCAACGGCACGCTGCACGGCGTCATCGTGCAGTTCGGCGGCCAGACGCCGCTCAAGCTGGCGGAAGCGCTGGAGCGGGCGAAAGTCCCGATCCTCGGCACCTCGCCCGACATGATCGACCTCGCCGAGGACCGCGACCGCTTCAAAAAGCTGCTCGACAAGCTCAAGCTGCGGCAACCGCAAAACGGCATCGCCACCTCGCCCGGCGCCGCGCGCGCCATCGCCGACGAAATCGGCTATCCGGTCGTGATCCGGCCTTCCTACGTGCTCGGCGGCCGCGCCATGGAGATCGTGCGCGACAGCGCGCAGCTCGACCGCTACGTCGCGCGGCTCGCCGCCGACCTCGACCGGCCATCGGAACTTGTGGTGTCGAAAAGAAGCCCGCTGCTGATCGACCGTTATCTCTCCGACGCCACCGAAGTGGACGTCGATTGCATCGCGGACGGCAAGGACACCTACATCGCCGGCATCATGGAGCATATCGAGGAGGCCGGACTTCATTCCGGCGACAGCGCCTGCGCGCTGCCGCCGCATTCGCTCGACCGCAAGACGCTCGCCGAACTGGAGCGGCAGACTCGCGCGCTGGCGCTTGCGCTCGAGGTCGGCGGACTGATGAACGCGCAATATGCCATCAAGGACGGCGACATTTACGTACTCGAGGTCAATCCGCGCGCCTCGCGCACGGTGCCGTTCGTCGCCAAGGTGATCGGCATTCCGGTCGCCAAGATCGCGGCGCGCATCATGGCGGGCGAGAGCCTGGCGAGCTTCAAGCTTGCGTCTGCGCGCTTCACCCATAAGGCGGTGAAGGAGGCGGTGTTCCCGTTCGCCCGCTTCCCCGGCGTCGACACCGTGCTCGGCCCGGAGATGAAATCCACCGGCGAAGTGATGGGCATCGACCGTTCGTTCGAGATCGCCTTTGCCAAGAGCCAGATCGGCGGCGGCACAAGTCTGCCGCGCAGCGGCACCGTGTTCGTCTCGGTGCGCGAGGCCGACAAGCCGCGCATCGTGGATTCGATGAGGCTGCTCGGCACGCTCGGGTTCCGGATCATCGCCACGTCCGGCACCCAGCGTTTCCTCGCCGGACAGGGGGTGGAAGCCGCCAAGATCAATAAGGTGCTGGAAGGCCGCCCCCACATCGAGGACGCCATCAAAAACGGCCAAGTTCAGCTGGTTTTCAACACCACCGAGGGCGCCCAGGCGCTGCGCGATTCCAAGTCACTGCGCCAAGCCGCCCTCTTGCATAAAGTGCCGTACTACACCACTCTTTCAGGCGCCGTTGCGGCGGCACAGGGCATCAAGGCCTATCTCGGGGGCGACCTTGAGGTGCGTACGCTGCAAAGTTATTTCAACGGCCGGTCCTGAGGGAAAAACCTGCCGGCCGGCCCATAATGGCGCGAGTTCGGCCGGGAGTTTGTAGATCGCGGTGCAGGCCAAGCCGGCCGCGAACAAGACTTTTTTCCCGGCCTTCGTAGTGGGACTCCGGTGAACGTCCTCGTCGCCGGAGTCGAATTACGAATCGATGGGAAGTCAGAAGGCGTGAGGCGAAGATGGAAAAGATTCCGATGACTGCCGCAGGCTATGCCGCGCTCGAAAAAGAGCTCAAGCATTGCCAGTCGGTCGAACGGCCCCGGATCATCCAGCAGATCACCGATGCGCGCACGCACGGCGATCTGTCGGAGAATGCCGAGTATCACGCCGCCAAGGAGCAGCAATCGCACAACGAGGGCCGCATCGCGGAACTCGAAGACAAGCTCGCGCGCGCCGACGTGATCGACGTCTCGAAGCTTTCCGGCGACAGCATCAAATTCGGCGCGACCGTGACGCTGATCGACGAGGACACCGACGAAAAACGGGTGTGGCAGATCGTCGGCGAGCCGGAAGCCGACGCCAAGGCCGGCAAGATTTCCATCACCTCGCCGCTGGCGCGCGCGCTGATCGGCAAAGCCAAGGGCGCCAATGTCGAAGTCGTCACCCCCGGCGGCGCCAAGGCTTACGAAGTCAAGAAGGTGGAGTGGCGGTAGCCGCCGAAAGAAATTCCATGAAGATCAAGGTCGTTGTGCACGAGGCGGAGGAAGGCGGGTTCTGGGCTGAAGTGCCGGCTATTCCCGGATGCTCTACTCAGGGTGAGACCATGGAAGAACTCATGAAAAATCTTCATGAGGCAATCGAGGGCTGTCTTTCCGTCGAAGTTGCCACGTCGAAACGCGATGGCAAGGAAAGCGTTTTAGAAATCGCCATATGAAGGCGGTTTCCGGCCGGGAATTCTCTCGCATTATCGAACGCCATGGCTGGACACTTCTGCGCATCAACGGCAGCCATCATATTTATGGCAAGACGGGAAGCGTGGTGCGACTGTCAATTCCCATCCACGGCAATCGTCCGCTCAAGTTCGGTCTGCTTCGGCATCTTGTAAAGCTGGCGGCAATACCGGAAAGCGAATTGAATTAAGAAAATCGGTCCGTCGCTGCCGTTCTCGTCTTATTATTGCCCCTTCATCTCCATCGGCACCATCGCCGCATCCTTGGAGTTGCGCAGCGTCAGCGAGGTTTTGACGTTGCGCACATGCGGCGCGGCGGTGAGCTTTTCGACAAACGTCTGAAAGGTTTTGAGATCCGGCGCCACGCATTTGAGCACGAAGTCGATCTCGCCCGACAGCATCCAGCACTCCCGCACCAGCGGCTGCGCGCGCACAAAGCGTTCGAATTCCGCGAGATCGGCCTCCGCCTGGCTTGAGAGGTGGACCATGGCGAACACCGTCACCTCGTAGCCGAGCAGCTTCTCGTCGAGCAGGGCGCGGTAGCCCTTGATGTAGCCGGCCTCCTCCAGCGCGCGCATGCGGCGCAGGCAGGGCGGGGCCGAAATGCCGACCCGGCGGGCGAGTTCCACATTGGTGATGCGGCCGTCGTCCTGCAATTCCTTGAGGATGTTGCGGTCGATGGCATCGAGGCGGGCGGGCAACGGATACTCCAAACTGGGGGCATTTTGCCCCGGCGGAACATCCATACCGCGAACCGCAGCCCCGCGAAAGATTATTGCGCGAGAGCCTGTGGCATCGGGTCCCGGCCGCGGAAGCTTGTGCGGGGCGGGGGATGCGTATCTTGCATGGCTGCTCGAAAGCCATAGATTATGCTCATAAAACTTGCCGAAAGCGGCGAGCAGCGAGCCCGCCGGGAGGGCGAGCAATGACCAAAACAACTCACGCCAAGGTCGTCATCATCGGCTCGGGCCCCGCGGGCTACACGGCCGCGATCTATGCCGCGCGCGCCATGCTGCAGCCGGTGCTGATCCAGGGCATCCAGCCCGGCGGCCAGCTCACCATCACCACCGATGTCGAGAACTATCCGGGCTTTGCCGATGTCATCCAGGGCCCCTGGCTGATGGAGCAGATGCAGAAGCAGGCGGAACACGTCGGCACCAGGATCGTCACCGACCACGTCAACAAGGCCGACCTGTCGCAGCGGCCGTTCCGGCTCGACCTCGACTCGGGCGAGGTCTATCTCGCCGACAGCGTGATACTTGCGACCGGCGCGCAGGCGCGCTGGCTCGATCTGCCCTCGGAGCAGAAATTCAAGGGCTACGGCGTGTCGGCCTGCGCCACCTGCGACGGATTTTTTTACCGCAACAAGGAAGTGATCGTGATCGGCGGCGGCAACACCGCGGTCGAGGAAGCGCTGTTCCTCACCAACTTTGCCTCCAAGGTCACGGTCGTGCACCGGCGCGACAGCTTCCGCTCGGAAAAAATCCTGCAGGACCGCCTGTTCAAGAATCCGAAAATCGAAGTGATATGGGACAGCGTGCTCGACGATGTGCTGGGCCATGAGAACCCGCTCAAGGTGACGAAAGTCCGCCTCAAGAACATCAAGACCGGCGCCGTCACCGAAAAGACCGTCGACGGCGTGTTCATCGCCATCGGACATACGCCGGCGACCGAATTGTTCGTCGGCCAGGTTGAGATGAAGCCGTCGGGCTACATCTCAACCGCCGCGCATTCCACCGCGACCTCGGTGCCCGGCGTGTTTGCCGCCGGCGACGTCACCGACGATGTCTATCGCCAGGCGGTCACCGCCGCGGGTCAAGGCTGCATGGCGGCACTCGAGGCGGAGAAATTCCTCACCGCGCACGAACAACAACGCGCCGCCGCGGAATAACGGCGATGGCAAACAACTCGATGGATTGGGACAAGCTGAAGGTCTTTCATGCCGCCGCCGAGGCCGGCAGCTTCACCCACGCCGGCGAGCGGCTGGGCTTATCGCAATCGGCGGTGTCGCGGCAAGTCTCGGCGCTGGAAAGCGAATTGTCGGTGTCGCTGTTCCACCGCCATGCGCGCGGGCTCATCCTCACGGAACAGGGCGAGTTGCTCCACCGCGCCGCGCACGAAGTGTTCATGAAGCTGGAGGCTGCGCGCACCCAGCTCACCGACAGCCGCGAGCGGCCGAACGGCGAACTTAAAGTGTCCACCTCACCCGGCATCGGCGTGCATTGGCTCACGCCGCGGCTCGGCGAGTTCCTCGACCTTTATCCCGACATCCATATCACGCTGCTGACGACCGACGAGGAGCTCGACCTCGCCATGCGCGAGGCCGACGTCGCCATCCGCCTGCGCCAGCCCACCCAGCCCGACCTGATCCAGCGCAAGCTGTTTTCGGTGCATTTCCATGCCTACGCCTCGCCGGACTATCTCAAGCGCTTCGGCACGCCGCGCACCCACGAGGAACTCGACGGCCACCGCATCGTGCTGCTCGGCGGCAATGTGCCGGCGCATTTTGCCAACCGGCGCTGGCTCGTCGAAGTCGGCCGCAACGGCAAGGGGCCGCGGGCGCCGCATCTCACGATCAATAATGTTCTCGGAATGTTACGCGCCTGCCAGCGCGGGCTCGGCATCGTCATGCTGCCCGACTATCTGGTCGAGGAGAACGGCGGCCTGGTGCAACTTTTCGGCGAGGCCGATACGCTCGCGCTCGACGCCTATTTTGTCTACCCGGAGGAATTGAAATCCATCGCGCGCATTCAGGTGTTCCGCGACTTCCTGGTCGCCAAGGCGCAGCGCTGGAATTTCTGAAATCAACCCGGCTTGTGGATAAAGGCTTGCGGGGTCTGCATGGCTGACCTGCGGCACTTTGCATTGCCTGCCTGCCGATGCGTTCGCATACTTGCAATCTGCTGTCAGGCCGATTGCCGCATCCTCCCAGATTAGCGATCGGTACCGGCAGCTTGTTCCCTCTGGAAGATGGATTGCCGTCACCCCAAGATTGGCAATCTCAGACCGGGCCCCTCACGGGGTCCGGTTTTTCTTTGCGCCGCGGCGGATAATCCACGCCTTCGTTGCAGGCGCGTTGCGGTCCGGTTGGGCGGCGGCCCCACTCAAAAGTGGCTATCAATCCAAGACAACCCGCCTATTGACCTGTCCGGGGGCCCAGCCGATACACTTGTCCAAACAGCTCAATCGACGCGAAACGCCGGAGGTAGCGATGCCCTACATCACGGAAGAAAACCTCACCGATATTGCCGTCGACCGCTGGTCGAACATCCCCGATCCGCGCCTGCGCAAGGTGATGACCGCGATGGTCAAGCACGTGCATGCGTTCGTGCGTGAAATCGAGCCGACCCCGGACGAATGGTACACGGCGATCGACTTCCTCACCCGCACCGGACAGCTGTGCACCGGCAAGCGGCAGGAATTCATCCTGATGTCGGACGTGCTCGGGGTCAGCATGCTGGTGGACGCGCTCAACCACCGCCTCGACACCGGCGCGACGCCGACGACGGTGGAAGGCCCCTTCCACGTTCCCAATGCGCCGGAAATCGCCGACGGCGGCAACATGGCGAAAGGCGCGCCGGGAATTCCCTGCTTCGTCTCCGGCAAGGTGCGCGATCTCGACGGACGGCCGGTGGCGGGCGCGCTGCTCGATCTCTGGCAGACCGACGGCGAGGGACTTTATGAAGTGCAGCGCGACGTCATGGACGCCAAGCGCGACGTCAACGAGGCCTGGATGCGCGGCATCTACCACACCCAGGCGGACGGCTCATACATGATCCGCACGGTGGCCCCGATCGGCTACACGATCCCGATGGACGGGACGATCGGCGAACTGATGAAGCGCACCAAAATCTCCCACATGCGGCCGGCGCATATCCATTTCTGCATCGAGGCAGCCGGTTACCATCGCGTGGTCACCCATTTGTTCCAGCGCGGGGATCAATATATCGAGACCGACGTTGTCTATGGCGTGAAGGAACCGCTGATCACCGACTTCAAGAAGATGCCGCCCGGCAAGGCGCCGACCGGCGAGATGCTGAAAGAGCCGTTTTACCTGGTGCACTACGATTTCGTCCTGCAAAAGCAGGCAAAAGCCCAGGCCGCATAAGCCCCCGGCGGTTGCACGAAAGGCCGGGAGTGCGATTTTTGGGCCACACAAACGTTATCCATAAATGGTAGTCTTAAGGACTGCCTCCAGGTACTAAAGGGGCCCAAGCGCCTCGGGAGATTGACGTAATGCCCCATGTCCGTATCGACCATTTGCTGGCCGGCACCGCACTCGCCGTGGGCATGGCGCTATTTTCTCCCGGCCAGAATGCATTCGCCCAAACGGCAAAGCAGATCGAAGCCGCCATACCGGTTCCTGTACCGGCCGACGTGCAACCGTTGACCCCGGCCGATGTGGCCCCGAAGGCGCAGGCCGCGGCCGCAGCGCCGTCCGCGCCCGCAAATATTTCCGCTGCCGACGCCGCGATCGGCGAAAAGCTGCGTGAACTCACCGCCGGCAAGTTCGACCGCATCATCGGCAACAAGAAAGAACGCGCGGCCATCGAGGCGTTCTACAGCGGGCGCAACTTTGCGCCGCTCTGGATCGCCAACGGCGCGGCGAACGAGCGCGCCAAAGCGGCGACGGCGTACCTCGCAGGCGTCGAGCGCGATGGGCTTGATCCGTCCGAATATCCGCGGCCGGAATTCGCCGGCAGCGAACCCGATGCGCTGGCCGAGGCCGAACTCAAGCTCACCAGTTCGGTGCTGACCTTTGCGCGCCACGCGCAGATCGGCCGCGTGCACTACACCCGCATCGCCGGCGACATCTCCTACAATCTGACGGCGCCCGAGGGCGCCGAGGTGCTGGCCAAGATGGCGGCGTCGAAAAACATCGCCGATGCGCTCGATGGCTACAATCCGCAGCAGCCCGGCTACAAGGCGCTCAAGGCCGCGCTGGTGGAAGCTCGCAAGGGTCCCGTGAAGGCGGATGAAGTCGTGCGCGTGCCGGAAGGCCCGACTTTGAAGTCCGGGATGAGCGATCCGCGCGTCGTCATTCTGCGCAAACGGCTCAAGGTCGAAGGCGACGAAAGCAATCCGCTCTACGACGACGCGGTTTTGGCCGCGGTGAAGAATTTCCAGAAGAGCGAAGGCCTCGGCACCGACGGCGCGATCGGCCCAGGCACGCTGCGCGCGCTGAACAAGAGTCAGAAAGTCGCGGCCGATCCGGTCGATACCATCGTCGCCAATTTGGAACGCTGGCGCTGGATACCGCGCGATATCGGCAACATCTACGTGATGGTCAACATTCCGGACTACACGTTGAGCGTCATCAAGGACGGCGCGTTGTACTGGAAAACCAGGATCGTGGTCGGCAAGCAACATCTGGCGACTCCGCTAATCAGCGCGGAGATGAAGTTCATCACCGTCAACCCGACCTGGAACGTGCCCCCGTCGATCATCGAGAAGGAATACCTGCCCGCGCTGCAGGAGGATCCGCAGGCGATGGAACGCATCGGCCTCAAGGTCGAGCAGGCCGCCGACGGCACCGTGCGCATCTTTCAGCCGCCGGGCGACCGCAACGCGCTCGGCCGCATCCGCTTCAACTTCCCAAACAAGTTCCTGGTCTACCAGCATGACACGCCGGACAAGCATCTGTTCGCGCACGACAAGCGCGCCTACAGCCACGGCTGCATGCGCGTGCAGGACCCGCTGAAATACGGCGAGGTCATTCTCTCGCTGGCATTGCCGAGCGAGGGCTACACCCAGGAGCGGCTGCGCAAGATGTTCGGCGGCAGCGAGATCAACATCAATTTCCCATCCTCGATCCCGGTCCACCTCACCTACCAGACCGCCTTCGTCGAGGACGGCAAGCTGCAATTGCGCGAGGACATCTACACCAAGGACGCACGCATGCTCGCCATCCTCAAGGGCAGCGAGCGCAAGGTCGCGGACATCCCGATCGAGCGGGCGAACGGATCGTCGGGCAAGCCGGTGCGCTTGCCGCCCGGCAGCTTCGGCGGCGGCTATCGCGGCCCCAACCTGTTCGATCTGTTGTTCGGCGGCAAACCGCCGGCTCCGCAGCCCGCCCGCCGCGCCACGAATAACGGCCGCGTCTCCTTCCGCTGATCGTTGCGCGCTGGCCGCCTGAACCAAGCGGCCGGCGCAACGGCGCCCGTTTGACCGAGCGGCGTTGGGCAAATTCATTTCCGCAGAATTGAATTGGTACAGCTGGGTGGACTTGAACCACCGACCTCTGGTTCCACAGACCAGCGCTCTAACCAACTGAGCTACAGCTGCATCGGGCTCGTCGATTCTTTATTTTGTCGCATTGCCGGACGGCGAACCGGATTCCACCCCGGATCAAGTCCAGGGCAGGCTTTCGCCTGACAATGCTCCAAGCGAGCGCAGGGACCTTAAGGCGAGGGCCGGCGTTTTGGCAAGAGCCGAGCCGCCGGCAAGACGCTATCGTAGCGCCAAAACAAAAGCCCGGGCGATTGGCCCGGGCTTCGTCTACTCACGCTTGCCGCCTGCGGCAACCGTTACGCTTTACGCTACTTGGACTCAGGCGACTTTCCGCAACGCGCCGGTCATGCCGGTCTTGATCGGCTCGACCGTTTCGCTCGATACCTTCTGGGCGAGCGCGGCAAGCTCCTTCGCCTGCGCGCTCACGGTGTCGAACTGCCCGCGCGCATGCGCGGTGGAAAGCTCGACGACTTCGGAGAGCGACTTCGCGGCCATCAACTGGCCGAAGAAGTCGAAAGCCGCATTGGTATTGGCGCGGGAAACCTCGATCACCTTGCGGCCGTATTCCGAGGCGCCCTTCGACGCCGTCGTATAGGTGTCCTCAAGCACGTCGGTGGTCTCCTCGGCGGCGGCCTTGATCTTCTCGTAATGCTCCTTCGCCTGCGCGACGCCCTTTTCGGCGATCTCGCGGAACGCGGCAGGAATTTCCAGCTTCGGCAGGTCGAATTTGGGCATCTCGAATTTCGGGGTCTCGAAACCGGACGCGCCGGCGGTCGGCTTCGGCTTGGCTTTGCCGGGGTTGGCTGTGATGGTCTCGGTCATGACACTCAATCCTTGCCTTGCGGGGCGTTAAGCGGGCACCTGGCGGACTACCGCCCTCGGTGATGGTCCGGTGCCAATTCGGGTCCGCAGCGCTCGGGTCGGGTGAGGCGGCGGCTTCGATAACCCCTATATAGCACCGTTTATGGTGCATTGCAACATAATTAATGCACCGCACAAAAACCACGGCCAGGCTCTCATTCCATCGGGGCCGATCGGATCCGGGCGTGGTCTGCCGCGCTTTCGGCTCCGGCGCCATTTAGCCCGGTAGCTGGCGGCTTAAACCTTGGCGGCTTTAACCATGGCTGGTGACTGCACCGGGCTTGGCCGGTGCGCCGGGAGCGGACACTTCGCGCTGCGCTTCCCGCACCGAACCGACGCGGGGGTTAAGGTTATTGTTCCATCGCCCGGATCCGCAGCCCTTGCGGCGTGGACGCCGCATCGGCCGCGCCGTATTAAATGTTCATTAGCCGTAAATCCGTGCGAGACCGAATGAGCGCGTCTGAATTTCAGTTCGCCTGCCTGCTCGATCCGCGGCTGTCGGCGCACGCCACCAGCCCGCTGCCGGTCTGGCTATGGAGCGAGGACGGCGGGCGCATCCTGTGGGCAAACCCGACCGGCGCCGCGATCTTCAACGCGGATTCACCGGCCGCGCTCGATGCGCAACGCTTCGACGGCCAGCACCCGGCGGCGGCGCAAATTTCCCGGCTCGCCGCCACGCTGCCGCAAAACGGCGCTGCACGAATGGAACGCCTGCGCGGCTTCGGCGCCGGCGTGGGCGGCACGCTGATCTGCACGTGCGCGCGCATCGCGATCGAAAAAAATGTGACCGCCGTCCTGGTGGCTGCAACCGCCCGGGCCGGCCCTGATCTTTCGCTGGCCGAACGCGTGCGGCGGCTGCTGAAAGAATGCGACGCACCGGTCGCGGCGTTCTCCGCCGAAGGCAAGCTGCTGCATGCCACCGATGCGATCCGCGGGAACCTGGGCGATGCCGGCGACCTGACCGCGCTTGGCGCGGAGACCTTGGCCAACGCGGCGTGCCTGACCGGCTACGCCGCGGGCGATATCCCGGCGGGAATGCTTTCCATCGCGCGCATCGGCGCGGGCGCCGCCACGGTTCTGCTTGCAACGCTCGATGCACCGCGCGCCGCCGCGCAGACGGCAACCAGCGTAACAGAGCCACCGCCGCCGCAGGCCGCCGCCGTGCCGGAACCGGAGCCGCCGCCTGAGCAGACGGCAGAGCCGATGGCCGAAGCCTTGATGGCCGAAGCGTTGCCGGAACGCCGCTATCCGTTGCGCTTCGTCTGGCAGATGGATGCCGAAGGCCATTTCACGCTCGACTGCGCGGAATTCACCCGGCTGCTGGGCGAGAACACCGCATCCGCCCTCGGCCGTCCCTGGAACGAGATCGCGGCCAAGCTCAAGCTCGACCCCGATGGGCAGATCGCGCGGGCGCTCGCCTCGCGCGAGACCTGGAGCGGCATCGTCGTCTCCTGGCCGGTCGACGGCAGCGACGAACGGCTGCCGATCGAGCTCTCGGGACTTCCCGTGTCCGACCGCGACCGCAATTTCCGCGGCTATCGCGGCTTTGGCGTTTGCCGCGACGTGGCGCGGCTCGAAGCGCTGGCGATGGCGCGCTCCGGCAAAATTTTGCCCGATATCCTCGCTCCTACGCGCGAGGAAGAAGCCGCACCGCTGCCGAAAAACGTGCTGCCGTTCCGCGCAACAGCTGCGCCGGCAGAAGAAGCACCGGCTTTAAGCCCGGTCGAGCGCTCGGCCTTCCGCGAGCTGGCGCGCCGGCTCAGCGACCGCCTCAAGCGGCCCGCGGATGCCGCGCCGGAGGCGGACGAGATGGCCGCCGAGACAACGCAATCTTCGCCGCCCGCCGCCGACAAAACAGCTGACCGGCCGGAATTCCGCGACGAAACCGAAATACAGGCGGAGCGTCCGATCCTGGACCGGCTACCGGTCGGCATCCTGGTCTATCGCTTCAACGATCTGATCTATGCCAACCGCGCCTTCCTCGATTGGACCGGATACCCGACGCTGCACGAGCTCGCGCAGGCCGGCGGCCTCGACAGTCTTTTCATCGATACCGGCGGCGAGAAGCTCGGCCGCAACGGCGAACAGACGCTCGCGATCACCACCCACACCGGCGAAAAGCTCCCCGTGCAAGGCCGGCTGTTCCCGACCGCATGGGAAGGCGACAGCGCGCTCGTCCTCATGCTCGACATCGCGCAGGCGGACACCGGCCGGCAGACAACGTCCGGTTTGGCGCTGCGCGGCGCCGAGGCCGAAAACCGCGAACTCAAGGCGATCCTCAACACCGCAACCGACGGCGTCATCGTGCTCGACCGCGACGGCCGCGTGCTCTCCGCCAACCGCAGCGCCGAGGCGCTGTTCGGCTATGAAGCGGCGGATTTCGCCGCCTTCCTGTTCGGCGACCTGTTTGCGCCGGAAAGCCGGCGCAGCGCGCTCGACGATCTCGACCGGCTGGCGAAGACCGGCGCGGCCAACGTGCTCGACGACGGGCGTGAAGTGATCGGGCGCGCGCACCAGGGCGGGCTGATTCCGCTTTTCATGACGCTCGGCCGCATCGGCGAGAACGAGAAATTCTGCGCCGTGTTCCGCGACATCACCGCATGGAAGAAAACCGAGACGGAACTCATCGCCGCCAAGCGGCACGCCGAGAAGGCGTCGGCGGTGAAATCCGAATTCCTCGCCAAGGTCAGCCACGAAATCCGCACGCCGCTCAACGCCATCATCGGATTTTCCGAAGTCATGATGGACGAGCGCTTCGGCCCTATCGGCAACGAGCGCTACCGCGAATATCTCAAGGACATCCACACCTCCGGCGGCCACCTGCTGTCGCTGCTCAACGATCTGCTCGATCTGTCCAAGATCGAGGCCGGCAAACTCGATCTCACTTTCGCCAGCGTCAGCCTCAACGACCTCACCCAGCAATGCGTCGCGATCATGCAGCCGCAGGCCAATCGCGAGCGCATCATCATCCGCACGTCATTGCCGCTGGCGCTGCCGCAGATCGTCGCCGACGCGCGCTCGGTGCGCCAGATCGTGCTCAATCTGCTCTCCAATTCGATCAAGTTCACCGGCGCCGGCGGGCAGGTGATCGTCTCGACCGCGCTCAACGACGACAGCGAAGTGGTGCTGCGCGTGCGCGACACCGGCGCCGGCATGAGCGAGAAGGAAATTCAGACCGCGCTGGAGCCGTTCCGCCAGCTCGCCACTTCGGTGCGCGCGGGGCCGGGCGGAACCGGGCTTGGCTTGCCGATCACCAAGGCGCTGGCGGAAGCCAACCACGCCAATTTCAACATCAAGAGCGGAGTGGATGCCGGCACGTTGGTGGAAGTCGCCTTCCCGGCGACGCGGGTGCTGGCGGAATAAAGCCCGGATGCGCTAGTCTCGCCCCGCAAAGAGGACGCGATGCGGCGGCTATTCCGATTTTCGATCGCGTTGGTTGCGCTGGCGCTGGCGGCGTCGCCGCTGCCCGCACACGCGGGCGAGCCGGTCGATCTGCTGCTGGTGTTCACCGCCGATGTCTCGCGCAGCGTCGACCAGCCGAAATTCCAGTTGCAGCGCGAAGGCTACGCCGCCGCCATATCCAATCCGCGCGTGCTCGACGCCATCCGCTCCGGCCCGCATGGCCGCATCGCCGTCTGCTTCGTCGAGTGGTCGGGCGTCGGCAACCAGAAGGTCATCGTCGACTGGACTTTGATCGACGGGCCGAAGGCGGCGCAGCGTTTCGGCGACCAGCTCATTGAGCTGCCGCGCGCCTTCGCCGACCGCACCTCGATCAGCGGCGGCATCGACTTCGCGGTGGCGCAGTTTGCCCATGCGCCGTTCGAGAGCGCGCGCCGCACCATCGATGTTTCCGGCGACGGCACCAACAATTCCGGCCGCGACGTCACGCTCGCGCGCGACGATGCGCTCGCCCAGCGCATCACCGTCAACGGTCTGGTCATTCTCAGCGAGCGGCCGCTGCCGTGGAACCCGGAGCACACCAACCCGCCGGGCGGTCTCGCCAATTATTACCGCAACAATGTGATCGGCGGTCCGGGCGCTTTCGTCATGGTGGCGGATAACTTCAATTCCTTCGGCCAGGCCATCATCGCCAAGCTGATCGCCGAGGTCGCGCAGGCGCCATTCCCGCGGCAGGCCGGCCTGCGCTGACGCCGGTTGTGGGACGCTTTGCCGCAAGCCGTCCCGATTCGATGCAGCCGCAAGCACTGCCGAGTTTGCGTGCCGGATCAACGGCGACCGGCATTGTTTCGAGCAATTCCAAACTAATGAACTCTGGAATTATTCCAAGCTATTGAGATTGCTCAGAAAATCATTGACCGGACGGCCCGTTTCCCTCACATCAAAGCAAGCCGCCGCAAAGCGCGGCCGCAGCTTCCAGCCGGGGCGCATGTGCGTTCGCGCCGGCAGAGATTTTGTAGTCGCCGTGATTGAGGACCGCCGCATGAAATACGTCTCGACCAAATCCGCCGCGCGTTTCGCCGTCGCAGCCGCCATGTCGTTTTCCGCGGGCGCCGCGCTCGCGCAGTCGGGCGAGGTCAACGTCTACACCTATCGCGAAGCCAAACTGATCCAGCCGCTGTTCGAAGCCTTCAGCAAGGACACCGGCGTCAAAGTGAATGTGATTTCCGCCAGTTCCGGCCTTGAGCAACGCATCAAGGCCGAGGGCGCCAACAGCCCGGCCGATGTGCTGCTCACCGTCGATATCGGGCGGCTGGAAGACGCGGTGAAGGCCGGCATCACCCAGCCGATCACTTCGGCCGCGCTCGACAAGGTGGTGGCGCCGCAATACCGCGATCCGGAAGGTCACTGGTACGGCATTTCGATACGCGCGCGCATTGTCTACGCCTCGAAGGAGCGCGTGCAGCAGACCGCGATCACTTACGAAGAGCTCGCCGACCCGAAGTGGAAGGGAAAAATCTGCATCCGCTCCGGCCAGCACATCTACAACAACGCGCTGTTCGCCGCCTACATCGCCAAGCACGGCGAAGCCAAGGCGGAAGAATGGCTGCGCGGTCTCAAGGCCAATCTGGCGCAGAAGCCGTCGGGCGGCGACCGCGAGACCGCGCGCGACGTGGCCGCCGGCAAATGCGACCTCGGCATCGGCAATACCTATTACTGGGCGCTGATGAATAACGGCGGCCCGGCGCAGAAGCCGTGGGCCGACGCCACGCGCGTGATGCTGCCGAGCTTCGCAGGCGGCGGCACGCATGTGAACCTCTCAGGCGTGGTGCTGGCCAAGCATGCGCCGAACAAGGCCAACGCCATGAAGATGATCGAATGGCTGGCCGGCGAGAAGGCGCAACACATGTATGCCGACCACAATTACGAATATCCCATTCGCGCCGGCATCGCGGTGAATCCGACCATCGCCGGCTACGGCACGCTGAAACCCGATCCCATGCCCATCTCCAAGATCGCCGACAACAAGAAGGCGGCCGCGACCCTGGTGGACAAGGTCGGCTTCGACAATTGACGCTTGCCCGGCAATCGGTTGATGGCCCCGCCCCGCGCGGGGCCGTTCGCTTGTGGCGGCCGGCGCATGCGGGCGCATTCCTCATCGTGTTTGCCATCGCGGCGCTGGTGGTCGCGCCGCTCATCAACCTTGCGCGCATCGCGGCGATCGGCGACGCCGAAATCTGGGGTCATCTTGCCGCCTATGTGCTGCCGGTCGCGCTGACGCAAACCGCGCTGCTGCTCGCCGGCGTCGCCGTCATCACCGTCGTCGCCGGCACCGGCACCGCCTGGCTGGTGACCACGTTCCAGTTTCCCGGCCGCGACAGCCTGCTCTGGCTGCTGCCGCTGCCGCTCGCGATCCCGACCTACATCGCGGCCTATGTCTATGTGGATATTTTCGACGCCAGCGGGCCGCTGCAATCGGCGCTGCGCGGCCTGTTCGGCTGGCAGACCAGCGCCGAATACTGGTTCCCGCCGGTGCGCTCGCTCGGCGGCGCCGTCCTCATCATCGGCTTTGTGCTCTATCCTTACGTCTATCTCGCCGCGCGCGCGATGTTCCAGACCCAGTGCGCGGTGTTCAGCGACGCGGCGCGTTCGCTTGGCGCGCGGCCGGCGGTGCTTGCGCGCCACATCACGCTGCCGCTGGCGCGGCCGGCGCTGGCGGTGGGAATTGCGCTTGCTTTGCTGGAAACGCTCAACGACATCGGCGCCAGCGAATATCTCGGCGTGCAGACGCTCACACTTTCGATCTTCACCACCTGGCTCAATCGCGGCAGCCTGGCCGGTGCTGCGCAGATCGCCGCTTTCATGCTGATTCTCGTCACCGGCCTGATCGCGCTCGAACGCTATGGCCGGCGGCGGCAGGACTACATGGCCGCGGTGCAGGATGCGCGGATTGCCTCGCGCATCGTGCTCGCTGGCAGCGCCCGGTGGCTGGCATGCGCCGCCTGCTACGTGCCGGTGACGCTCGGCTTCTTGATCCCGGCGGGATTCCTGCTGCGTGAAGTGATCGTGCGCGGGCTGATGACCGGCTTCGATCCAAGCCTCTGGCGGCATGCCGCAACCACCGTCGCGCTCGCGGGCATCGCCACCGTCATCGTATTGCTGCTGGGCATCGCCGCGACAATTCCGCTGCGGCTGGTGCGTCATCCGTTCATCGTCGCCTGCGTGACGCTGGCCTCGCTCGGCTATGCCGTGCCGGGCACGGTGCTGGCGCTCGGCCTGCTGTCGCCGCTGGTCGCCGCCGACGAGGCGATCAATTGGGTCACACAGACATTTGCCGGCACGACGGTCGGCCTGGTGATGGCGGGCTCCGGGGCGGCGCTGATCGTCGCTTATTCGGTGCGGTTTCTCGCCATCGCCATCGGCTTCATGCAGGCGGGGCTGGCCCGCGTCTCCACCGAGTTCGACGAGGTGGCGCGCCTGCTCGGCGCCGGGCCGCTCACTTTGGTGCGCAGCGTGCATCTGCCGCTGGTGCGCCCGGCGCTGTGGGGCGCCGCCCTGCTGGTCTTTGTCGACTGCCTGAAGGAGTTGCCGGCGACGCTGCTGTTGCGCCCGCTCAATGTCGAAACGCTGTCGACCTATATCTATCAATTCGCGACGCGCGGAGACTTCGAGGAAGGCGCGCTCGCCGCTTTGCTGATCGTCGCCGTCGGCATACTACCGGTCATCCGCATCGTCCGTTATACCGACCTCGCAGCGGACGCCGGCCAGCATTCATAGCGCCCCCGGCCACATAAACCGCGCGTAAAAAACCCTGCGGCATGGCCCTTGTCCGGCCACGAAAGGGTCACAGAGCCTAGCCACGGTTGGCGGCGGTAAGGCCGGTGGTATAATCCCCGGCTCCCGCAAGTTAACCACTGGAAAATCCCCGTTGTGATCGCGGCCACCGGCTTCAAGCGCCTGGGACTTGCCGTCGCGGCCCTCGTGGCGGCGCTGTCCGGCATTTTTGCCGCCATGCCGTTGCTGGTTTCCACCGACGCCGTGCGCGAGGCCGTCAAGTTCGAAATTCGCAACGTCACCGGCCTCGACCCGGTTCTGCGCGGCAAGGTCACGGTATCGCTGTTTCCCACCGGCCACGTCAGCTTCGCCGACGTGATCCTCGGCGACGAACGCAGCGGCCAGCCGGCGCTTGCCGCCGAGCGGCTGACCGCGCGCCTGCAATTTTTCCCGCTGCTGGTCGGCCGCGCGGAGATCGCCGACGTGTCGCTGGTGCGGCCGACCATCGCCGTCACCTTCGAGCCGAACGGCCGCTCAAACTGGTCCGGCCTGATCGAGACGCTGGCGCGCTCGCAAAAGCCCAGTCCGCAGGAAACAACTTCCTTTTCCGAAATCCGGATCGCCGACGGAACCGTGATCGTGCGCGACGAAGCCCGCAACATCACCGAGACGCTCAACGACGTCGAAATGTCGCTGGCCTGGCCCTCGATCTCGCGCAGCTTCGGGGCCACCGGCCGGTTCGTCTGGCGCAACGAGCCGGTCGATGCCAGCCTGAGCATCAGCGATTTTGCCGCAGCGCTTGCCGGCGCGCGCACCGGCCTCAAGCTGCGGATTGCCGGCGCCCCGCTCAAAGCCGCGTTCGATGGCGCCATCAGCTCGCGCCCCACCCTCAAGATCGAGGGCACGCTGGCCGCCGATGCCGCCTCGCTGCGCGAGGTGCTGCGCTGGACCGGAGAAAAGACGCTGCCCAACGGCGGATTCGGCCGCTTCGCGCTCAAGGCGCAAACCAACGTGGTCGGCGGCACCATTGCGCTCACCGGCGTCAATATCGAGCTCGACGGCAATGCGGCCGAAGGCGTGCTTACGTTTGCCACCGACGGGCGGCAGACGCTGCAAGGCACGCTGGCGGCGGATAAGCTTGACCTTACGCCCTATGTCTCCACCGTCCGCCTGCTCACCGCCAATCAACGGGAATGGAACACCGGCCCGATCGCGCTTGACGGGCTGCACGGCGTCGATCTCGACCTGCGGATGTCGGCTGCGCAAGTCATATTGAGCAGCGGCAGTCTCGGACGCACCGCGGTCGCCGCCAATCTGCGCGGCGGGCACCTCACCGTCACGGTCGGCGAATCCCAGGCCTTCGGCGGCGTCATCAAGGGATCGTTCACGCTTGCAAGCTCGGAGCCCGGCGTCGATCTCAAGGCGCAATTGCAATTCATCGACGTCAATCTGGAAAACTGTCTCGGCCAGATGTTCGGTTTCAAGCGGCTCGAAGGCAAAGGCAATCTGGCTTTCGCAATCGAAGGCTCCGGCTCCAGCGTGCTGGCGCTCACCCGCACGCTCAACGGTTCGGCCAGCCTGAGCGGCAAGCAGGGCGCGCTGGCGGGCCTCAATGTCGAGCAGCTGCTCCGCCGGCTTGAGCGGCGGCCGCTCTCCGGCGGCGGCGAATTCCGCACCGGACGCACCCCCTATGAGCGGCTCACCGTCACGCTCAAGATCGCGCAGGGCACGGTCCAGGTCGAGGAAGTCAACATCGAAGGCTCGGCGGTGCGGCTCGCGCTCGCCGGCTCCGCATCGATCCCGGCGCGCGATCTCGATCTCAGGGGAACCGCGGCGCTGGTGCCGGCGGGCGCCACCGCGGCCCCCGCCTTCGAGTTGCCCTTCATCGTGCAGGGCCGGTGGGACGACCCCATCATGCTGCCCGATCCGCAGAGCCTGATCCGCCGTTCCGGCGCCGCGGCGCCGCTGCTCGATGCGGTCCGCGCCCGGGGTGCGCGCGATGCGGTCCGCAATGCCATCGAGCGGCTGACCGGCGCTCCCGCGGCGCCTGCCGATACACCCGCCAATACACCTGCCTTGCCGGTGGCCGAGCCGGCGCAGGCGCTGCAGCCGCAAAAGTCCGAATAATCCACACGGCAGGAATTGGACCGGCGCATGGCGGCGCGCGGCCGATCGACTATCATTGCGCGGGAACGAATCACCCGCCGGTTTTGCGCCGGCGCGACGGGGCCCGGATGTTCCATCCCATCTTGCGAACGCTGGTGAAGGTCGCGGTCGCCTCGCTGATCGTGGGCACGATCCTGGCGCATTTCGGCATCACCGCCGAGCAATTGATGAAGGAATTCGGGCTTTCGGCCGAGCGCGTGCAGGATCTGGCGCGCAAGGGCTTCGACTGGGCGCTGCCGAACGTCTTGCTCGGCTCGCTGGTGATCCTGCCGATCTGGTTCCTGGCCTATTTGTTTCGCCCGCCGGGCCAAAGCAGCAGCGAATAATCCGGGCGTCTCAAACCTGTGCGCCGAGCGCCGCCCCGCGCTCGCGCCGCGCCGCATTGCGCTTGCCCAGCAGCGAAGCCGCGACAATGCCGATCCCCACCAGCGCGATCATGACGGTGCAGATGGCGTTGATCTGCGGCTTCACGCCGAGACGCACTTCCGAATAGATGCGGATCGGCAGCGTGGTGGCACCAGGCCCGGTGGTGAAGCTGGCGATCACCAGATCGTCGATCGAGAGCGTGAAGGCGAGCATCCAGCCGGCGGCGACGGCGGGCGCGATCAGCGGCAAGGTGACGGTGAGGAAGGTCTTGAACGGCGGGCAGCCGAGATCCATCGCCGCTTCCTCCAGGCTGCGATCGAAGCCGATCAGCCGCGACTGCACGATCACGGTGACAAAGCACATCGTCAGCGTGGTGTGCGCGATGGCGACGGTCCAGAAACCGCGATCGAGATCGAGCGAAACGAACAGCAGCAACAGCGCAAGTCCGGTGATGACTTCCGGCATCACCAGCGGCGCATAGATCATGCCGGAGAACAGCACGCGGCCGCGGAAACGGCCGTGGCGCACCAGCGCCAGCGCCGCCAGGGTTCCGAGCAATGTCGCGGCGCTCGCCGACACAAGCGCGATGCGCAGGCTGGTCCAGGCCGCGTCCAGCATGGCGCGATCGTTGAGCAGCTCGGCATACCAGTGCAGCGACCAGCCGCCCCAGACCGTGACCAGCCGCGAGGCGTTGAACGAATAGATCACCAGGATCGCAATCGGCAGATAGAGGAACGCCAGGCCGAGCGCGACCGAGACGACGTTGAAAAAAGACGCGCGCCGCATCAGCGATCCCTTTCCAGCGCGCGTTGTTGCAAGTGCTCGTAAATCGTCATCGGCACCACCAGCAGGCACAGCAGCACCACCGCGATGGCGGAGGCGACCGGCCAGTCTTTGTTGCTGAAAAATTCCGTCCACAAGGTCTGCCCGATCATGCTGCTTTGCGAGCCGCCGAGCAGATCGGGGATCACGAACTCGCCGACGATCGGGATGAAACAAAGCAGCGCGCCGGCGACGATGCCGGGCCGCGCCAGTGGCCAGGTGACCAGCCAAAATGCCTTCCAGCGCGGGCAGCCGAGATCGGCGGCGGCTTCCAGCAGCGCGATGTCCATCTTCTCCAGCGTGGCGTAGACCGGCAGCACCATGAACGGCAGGTAGCAATAGACCAGGCCGATATAGACGGCGGTGTCGGTGGACAGCCACACCACCGGCGCGGAAATAATGCCGAGCGCGAGCAATGCCTCGTTCAACAGTCCGTCGTGCTGAAGGATATTGATCCAAGCATAAATGCGAATCAGCAATGAAGTCCAGAACGGCAGAATGACAAGCAGAACCAGCAACCATTGCAGCCGCCGCGGCGCGCGCGCGATGCCATAGGCAAGAGGAATGCCGACAACCAACAGGATCAGCGTCGAAAGCGCCGCGACCTGCAGGCTCTTGAAATAGGAAAACAGATAGATCGCGTCGGAAAACAACAGCCGATAGGTGTCGAGCGAGAGTTCGCGCAGAAACGCCTTTGCGCCGTCCCAGCCGGCGGCAAGATCGAGCAGCGGCACATAAGGCGGCTGCGCCAGCGCGGTCTGCGACAGGCTGATCTTGAGCACGATGGCGAAGGGGACGAGGAAGAACCCCACAAGCCAGAGATACGGCACCAGCACCACCAGCCGCGCGCCGAAGGAGCGCCGGCCGCCGATTTCGTGTTGTCCGGTTGCGCTCATTGCGTCAGCACCGCGCCTGCGCTCGGATCCCAGGTGAGCCAAACCTTGTCGTGCACGCCGACCCGCCGTTCGTTCGGGCGCGCGACATTGGCGGCGGCGGCTTTCATGACGACGCCGGTTTCCAGCCCTATTTTGTAGATCGACATATCGCCGAGATAGCCGATCTCCCACACCGTGCCGGGGGCGGCATTCTCGTCGGCCTTGGCGGGCTTCTCGTGCGCGATACGCACTTTCTCTGGCCGCAACGCGACCCACACCGTGTCGCCGGGACCGGCGCCGGCCGTGTCGGTGACACGCAGCCGCCCGAAAAACGCGCTTTCGATCACCTTGCCGCCCGGCCAGCTATCGCTCACGTGACCTTCGAGCAGATTGACGTCGCCGATGAAATCCGCGACCCAGCGCGAATTCGGCCGCTCGTAGATTTCCGCCGGCGGCGCCACCTGCACCAGGCGGCCGCGATCCATCACCCCGATGCGGTGGGCGAGGATCATCGCCTCCTCCTGATCGTGGGTGACGATGACGAATGTCGTTCCCAGCTTGCGCTGCAATTCCATCAGCTCGAATTGCGTTTCCGCGCGCAGCTTCTTGTCGAGCGCGGCGAGCGGTTCGTCGAGCAGCAGCACGCGCGGGCGCTTGACCAGCGAACGCGCGAGCGCGACGCGCTGGCGCTGGCCGCCGGAGAGCTGGTCGGGCCGGCGCCCTTCGAAGCCTTCAAGCCGCACCAGCGCCAGCATGTCGGCGACACGGGCGTCGATCTCGGATTTTTTCAGATTTTCCTGGCGCAGCCCGAAGGCGACATTGCCCGCAACGGTAAGATGCGGGAACAGCACGTAGCTCTGGAACATCATGTTGACCGGGCGGCGGTGCGGCGGCACCGGCACGAGATCGGCGTCGGCGAGCAGGATGCGCCCTTCGTCCGGCCGCTCGAAGCCAGCAAGCATGCGTAGCAACGTCGTCTTGCCGCAACCGGAAGGACCGAGCAGCGCAAAAAACTCGCCCTCGTAGATGTCGAGCGAAAGATGATCGACCGCAACGACGCCGCCGAAGCTCCGGCTCACGCCTTCGAAGCGCACCAGCGCGCGCGCACCGGCCGGCGGATTTTCCATCTCTGCGCTCGCCATCGAATTGCCCCGACGCCTGTCCATCCGGCGCGCACGCTAGAGCGGGATGATTTAAAGCCGAATCGGATTTTGATTCCCAAATCGCCTGCGCTCTGATTCAAGGTTGCGACTGGATCGGAGGCCAGCATGGATGGGAAAGCCTTATTCGGTTGATCTTCGCGAGCGGGTGGTTGCCGCAGTCGAGA
>CAMAWF010000029.1 GCA_945861895.1 Rhizobium sp. Q54 | reverse complement strand
GATCCGGGCAGCTACCAAAGTTCGTCCACATCCAGCCGGCGTGAAATCAAGCGCTGCTCGACCGCGTAGGAGATCAGCAATTCGAGACATGGCCGGTTGGCCTCTCTGCCGAATGGCGCGGTGTCGATCGCACCGGCTGCCGGCAGGCCAGCCACCTTCCTCCCCTCCTCCAGCAAACGGTAAAGCTCGGCGACCGCCCGCGGATTTGATTGCGCGAGCTGCTCCGTCACGACGACCATATGGTTGACCGGCACCAGGCCGTGCTTGCCAAACCAGTCACGCGCCGCCGCGTCCGGGTCCGGGATCACGCTTTGCAGCCGCGCATCCTTCGGAAGCTCCGCACCATAGATCGCGGCGTCGAGTTCGCCGTCGGTCAGCATTTTCGTCATGTCCTGATCGCTGCGCGCGCGGATGACGCCGGGCGGATCGCGGGCCTCGGCGACGTGGCCGTCTTCGAAGGTCACCCACTGCACGCGGGAAAGATCGACTTGGTAGTCGTTGGCGAGAATGCCGCGCATCCAGGCGCCGGTGGTCTGACTGTAGGAGCGCACGCCGATGCGCCGGCCCGGCAGGCCGGACGGCGTAAGCTTGCTGCGCTCGGCGTTGAACAGCATCGTCCCGTGCTGAAAGCGCGCCAGCATCGCGGCCGGCAGCAGGGTCAATCCCTTGTCATGGTCTTTCGCCTGGAAATAAGTGACCAGCGCCATTTCGCTCGCATCGTATGCGTGCTCCCGCACCATCGGCTTGAACGCCTTGTGCATCGGCTTCACCTCGACGAAATCGAGCTTGAGCCACGGCGAGGCAATCTCGCCGCGCTTGAGCGGCAGCGTGTGCGGATAGTCGCCGATGGCAATGCGAAGCGAAGTCGTGGGACTGTTCATAAAGACTTTCTGGCCGGTAGCGTCGGCAAATGCTATTAAAAAACCCTCGCATTTTGAATGGGGTTCCGGGTTTCATGCCGGCAGAAAAGACTGGCCTCGTCATCACCGCGCATCCCGGCGATTTCGTCTGGCGCGCCGGCGGCGCCATCGCGCTGCACGCCAAACGCGGCTATCGCGTCAAAATCGTCTGCCTGTCGTTCGGCGAGCGCGGCGAAAGCCAGTTCGCCTGGAAGGAGGCCGGCGCCACGCTTGCGAAAGTCAAAGCCGGGCGGAAATCCGAGGCCGAACGCGCCGCGCAAATTCTCGGCGCCGAGATCGAGTTCTTCGATGCCGGCGACTATCCGCTGCGCACCACGCCGGAGATGTTCGACCGCACGGTGGACATTTATCGCGAGCTAAATCCCGCTTTCGTGCTCACCCATGCGCTGGAGGACCCGTACAATTTCGATCATCCGGTGGCGGCGCATTTCGCGCAGGAAACGCGCGTGGTGGCGCAAGCGATGGGTCACAAGCCGGGCGCCAAATACACCTACGCCGCGCCGCCGGTGTTCCTGTTCGAGCCGCACCAGACCGAGATGTGCAATTTCAAGCCCAACGTCATTCTCAACATCGACGAGGTGTGGGAGACCAAGCGCAAGGCTTTCGAGGTGTTGGCCGCGCAGAAGCACTTGTGGGAATATTACACCCGCGTCGCGCTTAATCGCGGCGTGCAGGGCGGCCGCAATGCCGGCAAGCCAATGACCTATGGCGAGGCCTATCAGCGGCTGTTCCCCTCGGTGCTGGAGGAGTTGAAATGAAACCCGTCGTCGTCCGAAATATCCAACGCGCCGACGCCAACGCCATCGGCGTGCTCGCCGCGCTCGGCGTCTCCACCGTGCACGAGGCGCTCGGCCGCTCCGGGCTGATGAAACCTTATATGCGCCCGATCTGGGCAGGTGCGTCGATTGCCGGGCCAGCGGTGACCGTGCTGGCGCAACCGGGCGACAACTGGATGATCCATGTGGCCGTGGAGCAATGCCGCAAGGGCGACGTGCTGGTGGTCGGCTGCACCGCCGACAACACCGACGGCATGTTCGGCGAACTGCTCGGCACTTCGCTGAAGGCGCGCGGCGTGGTCGCGCTCGTCATCGACGCCGGCTGCCGCGACGTAAAGCCGCTCAAGGACATCGGCTTTCCGGTGTGGGCGCGCGCGATCTCGGCCAAGGGCACGGTCAAGGCCACGCTCGGCGCCGTGAATATTCCCGTGGTGTGCGCGGGCATCAACGTCGAGCCGGGCGATGCGGTGGTCGCCGACGACGACGGCGTGGTGGTGGTGCCGCGCAAGCTCGCGGCGGAAGTCGCCGCCAAGGGCGAAAAGCGTCACGCCGACGAGGACGGCAAGCGGCGGAAATTGGCCGCCGGCGAACTCGGCCTCGACATGTACAACATGCGCGAGGCGCTCAAGAAGGCGGGGCTGGTCTACGTCGATAATGCCGAGGATGTGTAGAGCAATTCGATCGCGATCATTGCAGAGGCAAAGCGGCGGCGGCAACTTTACCGTATCCGTCAGCGGAGTGGTTTTACATTGGCATCCGGCTTCTCAAGGAGGAACCGATGGCTGTCAGTTTCAATGAAACGACCGTCCCTGCGCTGCCGGCAGGCGATGGCGCACTGCGTCAGCGGCTTCTCGGCAACGAGCGGCTCGCCGGCAGCAACATCGCTCTCGATCGCCTGACGCTGAATGCGGGCGCGCGCCTGCCGATAGATGTTCCGCGCGCGAGCCTCGTATGGTGCCTGATGCTCGATGGCGATGCGACGCTCGTTGCCGCAGACCGGACCGACCGTCTATCGGATGCACATGCTGCATTCATGCCGCCGGGCTACAGGGCGACGCTTGCAGCCGACAAAGGCGCGACGCTGATTCTGGCGGAAATTCCCAACGCTGGCCGCTTCGATCCGAACTTCGACTCGCATCCGCCCGAGTTCCGCCTGATCGACTGGACGCGTGAACCGGTGCTCGATTCCGAGCACGACGCGCGCAAGCGCATCTATCTCGCGACCCCCAAGCTGTCCGGCACGACTGCGATCCGCGGCGAGATGATCCTCTATCCGCCGGGCACCAGCGCGCCCAATCACCATCACGAAGGCGCCGAGCATTTCATGTATTTCTTGCGCGGCCGCGGCACCGCCTGGGCGAGCGAAAAGCCGTTCGATGTGCGCCGGGGCGATGTCGTCTGCTACGCCGATCGCGAGCGGCATTATCTCAAGGCCGCCAACGACGACGAAATGGTATTCGCCGAGTTCTTCGTGCCCGGAGTCTATAAGACCGTCTGGGCCGACCCGAGCAAGGTTTGCACGTGGCAACCGACCGGCCGCGACATCATGGGCCGTCGGCCGGTGCGCGAGATCAAGGCGCACAGCTCGGCCGATATTGTCGCGCCGGCGGACGTGTAGGAACGATCAAATTCCATCCGTCAGCGCGCTGGCGCGCCGGGCCGTTCAATGCTCCACCCGGCTCCACGGCGCGATGCGACGCTCGACCCATTTCAGCGAAGCCGTCAGCGCGATGCCGAGGAACATCAGCAGGATCACCGGCACGAAGGTCTTGTCGGTCTCGAAGATGTTGGCGTAACGCGAGATCATGAAGCCGAGGCCGGAGATCGTGGTGTAGAACTCGGCGATCACCATGCCGACCAGCCCGCGGCCGATCGCGAGCCGGACGCCCGCTGCGATATAGGGCAGCGCAAACGGGAACAGCACGTCCTGCCACATCTTCCATTCGTTCGACCGGAACGAGCGGGCGACCTCGATCATGTTCCTGTCGCATTCGCGGACGCCCTGATAGGTATTGATCAGGATCGGGAACACGGCGAACAGGAACACCACGATAATCTTGGCCTGCATGTAGATGCCGAACCACAGCACCAAGAGCGGCACCAGCGCGACCATAGGTGTCGAGTAGAGCGCGTTGATCGGCAGGTCGAGCGCCCAGTCGATCGGCTTGAAGCGCGCCATCAGCACCGCCAGCGGGACGCCGACCATGATGGCGAAGGCCAACCCGTAGAACAGGATTTGCAGGCTCTCGGCGGCGTAATAGGGCAGTTCGCCGCTCATGGTCAGTTCGTAGAACGCGGCGGCGATCTTCGAGGGATGGGAGAACAGAATTGGGTTGACCAGCGGGCCGAGCAGTTCCCAGACCGCCAGGATCAGAATCAGGAATCCGTAGCGAAAGAATGCCCGCTGCCGCCAGAGCGGCGCGCGCTCGGGCGTGGGCGCAACTGTCTGGCCGGCGATGGCGCCGGCGTGGGCGGGGGCTTGGTTGATAACGGTCATCGCGATCGCTCCGCTCGAAGTTCAAGCCGCATGGACCCGGACCGGCGCATGTGCCGGTCCGGTATCACTGACTTCGTTGCGCCACCCGGTCACTGTTCCGACGGGCAGAGTGGTCCCTGGTATTCGCCGAGCTCCTTGATCGACTCGTTGGCGAACGAAAGGTCGACCATATCCTCGTAGCTCGGGGTCTGGCCCTTCGGGATGTTGCCGACGCGCTCCATCAGCGCGGCGGTGGCGTTCACCCGCTTGGGGGTGAGACCGTGGTTGCCGTCCCAGATGCACTGCTGGATCATGAAGTCGAGCGACTTCTCGACGACGTCCTTCGGCAGCTTGGTGTACTTGATGATGATCGGCAGCACCTTGGCCCGGTCTGTGTAGATCAGCCGGGTCGCCTCGATGTGCGCCTTGACGAACGCCTTGACCGCCGCCGGCTTGTCCTTGATCAGCTTCTCCGTGACGGCCATCACGTTGTAGAGGTTTTCCGGCTGGATCTCCCACAGCCGCGCGATGGCGTGCAGGCTCGGTATCTTTTGCTGCGCGATGATCTCCTGCTCGACGTGCAGGATCGCGGTGTCGATCTGGCCGGCGACCAGCGCGGGCACGTCTTCCGTTGCGATGCTGACGAAATTGACTTCCTTCGGATCGATCTTGGCGGCGCGCAACACGCCGCGCGCCAGCACATCGGCAAATCCGCCCGGCTCCTGAATGCCGATCCGCTTGCCCTTGAGGTCGGCCATCGTCTTGATCTCTTTATTGACCACCATCGAAGCTTCCAGCTTCGGCATGTTGGCCAGGATCATCTTGGTCCCGGAGCCCTTGGCGCGGCCGACGGCCGAGAACGGGCCCGAAGCGGAAGCGATGTCGGCGCTGCCCGCCACCACCGCACGGAACGTGAAAACCCCGCCCGCCAGCTCGATCACCTTGATCTCCAGGCCGTACTTCTTGAACAGGCCGAGATCGTTGGCGATGTGCACCGGCATGTGCACGATGTTCGGCGGCGTTGTCGGCATCGCGACCACGAGCGTGGTTTGCGCAACGGCCGCGCCGGGAAGCGCGAACGCCGCAGCTGTCAGCAAGACTGCAATCGAATTGATTGAACGCATAATTGTTCCTCCCGTTTTCCCCCACCCCGGCCGCTGCCGGCCCGCCGGCTTGCCGCGGGAGCTTTTTTGCGCGGTCCCTGCGCGGCTCGGTTGCAGCCGTTATCCTGCCCGATCGAGGGCGCAAAAACAACGAAACAGCCGCGGGAAATAGCCGCCGAATGAACGGCCTTCGCCATATGCGCAGAGCTTTATTTGACCTTTGACCGCGGCAATCGGTCATGTCCTTATACCGCTCGCCAGCAAACCGCCGCGAGTCTCCCGTGCAAGCAGAACCCATTCTCGACATCGCGCATCTTGGCCATCTTGAGCTGCTGACGCCGAAATTCGACGCCAGCGCGAAGTTTTTCATCGATGTGATGGGGATGACGCAAAGCGGCGAGAAAGGCGACAGCATCTATCTGCGCGGCTGGGACGACTATGAGCGCTACAGCCTCAAGCTCACCGCCGCGAAGACCTCCGGCATGGCGCATGTGGCGTTCCGCACGCGCTCGCCGCAGGCGCTGGACCGCCGTGCCGCCGCGCTCAAGGGCTCGGGCTTCGATACCGGCTGGAGCGACGGCGATCTCGGTCACGGCAAGACATTTATCTGCAAGGATCCCGATGGCCACGTGATCGAGCTTTACTACGAGACCGAATGGTACGACGCGCCGCCGGACAAGAAACCTGCGCTGAAGAATCAAGCGCAGAAATTTCCCGCCCGCGGCGTCAATGTGCGCCGGCTCGATCATTTCAACGGGCTGGCGGTGGATATCAAGGCCAACCGCGAATTCTTCGAGCGCTATCTCGGCTTCCGGCTGACCGAGCAGATCGTGCTCAATGACGGCACGGAAGCCGGCATGTGGATGACCGCCACCAACAAGAGCTACGACTTCGCCTATACGCGCGACCACACCGGCGCCAAGGGGCGCTTCCATCACATCACCTATGCGCTCGATTCCCGCGAGGACGTGCTGCGCGCCGCCGATATATTTTTGGAAAACGGCGTCTATATCGAAACCGGCCCGCACAAGCACGCCGTGCAGCAGACGTTTTTTCTGTATGTCTATGAACCGGGCGGCAACCGCGTCGAGGTCGCCTGCGCCGGCGCGCGATTGATCCTCGCGCCCGACTGGAAACCGATCACCTGGAGCGAGGACGAGCGCAAGAAGGGCCAGGCCTGGGGCCTCAAGACCATCGAGTCGTTCCACACCCACGGCACGCCGCCGGTGGAGGGCATTGCGGAGTCATGAGGGGCACTGGAGCAGCCTATGAATTATACGCAAACTACAATTTGCGTATAACTTAGTTTGACTCGGTCACCAAGCTGAGTTATACGCAATTTGCGAAACGCGTATAATTAAATGGCTTCCAATGCCAGCACCGCCGCTCATAACGCAAACGACGTATGCCGAACTGGTGGAACGCTGCGCATCGGCGGCATTTGGCGCATCATTCCCCCCAGACGGCGTGTTCATACCGAAAACAATCAAGGGCCGCCGGTACTGGTATTTTCAATCCTCTTCCAAAGCGGGCCGCGCCCAAAAATACGTTGGCCCGGAAACACCCGAGCTCTTGGAGAAAATTGCCCATCACAAGAACGCTCGCGACGATGAGCGCGAACGTCGAGCGCTCGTCTCTACGCTTGTGCGATCGTTCGCCCTGCCTCGCCCAATTCCAGAGATCGGAGACATTGTCGCAGCCTTGGCGAAAGCTGGCGTCTTTCGCCTCCGCGGAGTCCTCGTCGGAACTGTAGCGTACCAAACTTATTCTGCGATGCTGGGAGTAAAACTTCCTGTTCGAATTCTCCAAACGGGCGACGTCGATATTGCCCAATTCAAAAATATATCCGTGGCGGCCAAAGACCGGACGCCTCCCATACTTGATGTTCTTAAAGAAGCCGACAGCACATTTCGTCCTGTGCCGACCATTCATAAAGGGCGTGTTACTAGCTACACTGCAAAGAGCGGATTGCGCGTCGATTTTCTTACGCCGAACGAAGGCCCCGACACCGATACGCCGCAGCCGCTTCCAGCGCTGCAAACGGGCGCACAACCGCTTCGATTTCTTGATTTCCTCATTTATGAACCTGAGCCTGCCGTCATTTTGCACGATGCGGGAGTTTACGTGAACGTTCCCGCCCCCCAGCGATATGCCGTTCACAAGTTGATTATTTCTCGGCGCCGGCCCGAGGGAGCCGCAAAACGCGACAAAGATATTCAACAGGCCGAAGCCTTGCTTGGCTTTCTTTGGCAAAAACGCCCGCACGAATTGAGAACTGCATGGGAAGAAGCCTACCAAAAAGGCAAGGAATGGCGTCGTCTCCTCATCGAGGGCATGAGTGAACTGACTCCTCTTGTACGCGACGGAATTCTAAAGGTCATTGATCGCCGACCCGACTTTATCACGGGGATTGATTTGACCTTCGACAACGCGCCTCCGCGCTATGACTTTAGCCGCCACGTTATTACATTTGCCGGAAAAACCATGGGCGGGTCCGTTCAATGCGCAATAAGTCGCGAAGCCCTTGACGATCATTTCGGGACGGACGGTCTGGATCAAAAAGGTAAAATCGAAATATTTCTCAAAAATAGGTCCACAATCGAACAAATTGCCCGCACTAAGTATCTGTCATATCCAATCGAAGAGCCGGGCGCAGTCCTTGTCAAAACGATGGATATTCCAAAGTTACTGAAGAAGCGGCCATCCAGTTTGCGAAACTAGCAGGCGATTTCCTCGATATGGCAATGCCAACCACCACGCTGCCCTCGGGCGCAGCAATCCCCACATTCGGAATGGGCACCTGGCGCATGGGCGAGCAGGCGCCGCAACGCCGCGGCGAAGTTACCGCGCTACGTCTCGGCCTCGAGCGCGGAATAACTCTGATCGACACCGCGGAAATGTATGGCGACGGCGAAGCCGAGGAGATCGTCGGCGAAGCGATCGCCGGCCGCCGCGATGACCTTTTCATTGTCAGCAAGGTGCTGCCGGAAAACTCCTCAAAGCGGGGGACGATTGCGGCCTGCGAGCGCAGCCTGCGGCGGATGCGGACCGACCGGATCGATCTTTATCTCCTGCATTGGCGCGGCCGCCCACCATTGCAAGACACACTGGAGGCGTTCGCGACTTTGATGAGCGCGGATAAAATTCTGCACTGGGGCGTCAGCAATCTCGACATCTCGGACATGCAGGAACTGCGGGACATTCCCGGCGGCGGCGGCGTTGCGGCCAATCAGGTGCTTTATAATCTTACCCGCCGCGGCATCGAATTCGATCTGATGCCCTGGTGCAGCCGGCGCCGCATCCCGATCATGGCCTATTCGCCGATCGAACAGGGCCGCATGCTTGGACACGCACAATTGCGCAGCATCGCAGCCGGCCGCAACGCCACGCCGGCCCAGGTGGCGCTTGCCTGGCTGCTGCGGCAGGAGGGCGTTATCGTCATCCCGAAAGCATCGACGCCGGTACACGTCGAGGAGAACCTTGCCGCGCTCAATCTGCATTTGACAGCGCAGGACCTCGCCGCGCTCGACCGGGCATTTCCGCCGCCATCCAAGGCGCGGCCGCTGGAGATGTTGTAGCGGGCCGCCGAATGCCGCGCATGCTAGACTGCATTTTTTCCGGAGACACCGGCATGACCCGCCGCAACACACCCCGTCTTTGCTTCATCGGCTTCGGCGAAGCCGGCCAGGCCCTCGCGGCTGGCCTGCGCGAAGCCGGGGCCGAACGCATTTCTGCCTGGGACATTCTGTTCCCGCATACGGAGGGCGACAAACTTCGCCAGGCCGGCGAAACCATCGGCGTGCGGCTGGCGGCATCCGCCGCCGAGGCGGTACGCGACGCTGACATTGTCATCTCCGCCGTCACCGCGGCATCCAGCTCCGAGGCGGCGCAATCGGTCGCACCTCATCTGAGCGGCAATCCGTTCTTTCTCGATATCAACTCGGTGTCGCCCGGCCGCAAGCGGGAAACGGCGGAACTGCTGGCGGAGCGCGCCCGCTATGTGGATGTCGCAGTGCTGGCGCCGGTCCATCCCGCACGCCACCGCACCGCCATGCTGATCGCCGGACCGCACGCCGAGGCGGTCCTGCCGGTCATGCAGGGATTGCAGATGCTGGTCTCGGTTGCCGGCACGCAGACCGGCGCCGCCGCCGCCATCAAGATGCTGCGCAGCGTCATGATCAAGGGCATCGAGGCGCTGACGGAGGAATGTTTCCTGGCCGCCACCCGTGCCGGGGTGCCGGAGGAAGTCGCCGCTTCGCTGCGCAACAACTATCCCACGCTCGATTGGGGCAAGCTCATCGAATACAATCTCGAACGGATGGTCAGCCACGGAGCGCGCCGCGCCGCCGAAATGGAAGAGGTCGCCGATACCTTGCGCGAACTCGGCGTCGAGCCGCTAATGGTGGAAGCCACCGTCAAGCGCCAGCGTCATATGGGCGATATCGGCAGGCGCGACAATGTGCGCGGGGCCATCAAGCAAGGCCGCGCCGCGCTACTCAATGCCATTAGCGCGGCATCGAAAAAAGTTGCGACATGAAATCCGGTCTCCCCCCTTGTGTTTTCCAAAGCAAGTCGCTCATTATAGAATGGTACTGACGAGATCATGAACGCTCGTTAATCATCTCTGGGGAGAAACCATGCGTAAGTTGACCGTTATCGTTGCCGCTGCGGCGGCAATCTTGGCTGGCGCCGTTCTCACTTCGAATCCCGCCCGCGCGGACTACAACGGCGGCGGACCGATCAAGAAGGGCAAAATGTGCTGGGTCGCCACCAGTGGCGTAGACCACGGCTACTGGAGAAAGTGCCCCCCGCCGGCGAAAGCCATGAAGGGCAAAAAGAAGGGCATGAAAAAGAAAGCCATGAAAAAGAAGTAAGCGTACGCAACCTGCGCTACGCCTTGCTGTAATGATAATGCGGGCCGCCGTACAGCCGGCGGCCCGCTGATTTTTTTGCCGCCGAATATCGCTATTTGCGCGGCGGAATTTGCAGGAACTCGGCGAGCTGCTCCTTGCTCAACGGCGCCTCCAGGAACTTCAGTTTCACCGCGTCGCGGACGGCGCCGTCGAGGTCCGCCATCTTGTCGGTCTGCATCGTCGGCTTCGGATGGAACTTCGCCACCGAGCCTTTGACCAATTCCTCGGATCGCTTGATCTGGCTGGCGTACATCTGAATGGCCTTCGGATCGGAATACATCCAGTCCACCGATTCTCGATAGGCATCGACAAAGCGCATGATGGCGGCGCGTTTGGTTTTCAGCGCATCGGCGTTGACGATGATCGAACGCACCGTCTGCCCGCGCAGCGAAGGGACATCGCTGCCGCGCGCGATGATGCGGATCTTGCCGTCTTTTTCTTCCTGTAGCCCGAACGGCGGCGCCGACCAGCCGATGTCGATCTGGCTCGACATCACCTGCGTGAGCGTCGCCGCGGGACCGCCGGTCGCCGTCGGCTTGGCCTTGGCGCCAAGCTCCTGCACGAAGGCGACGACGATATTATTCGAGCTCGACCCGCTGGTGGAATAGGCGATGGTATTTTTCTCGGTCGCATCCTGCAGGCTTTTGATCGGCGAATCGGCCTTCACGTACCAGTAGATGTCGCCGGTGCCGGTGAACGCCGGCAGCAGGATGCGCACCGGAGCGCCCTTGGAATAAGCCCGCATCACGCCGGCAACGCCCACGCCGGCGCCGATATCGGCGCTGCCGGAGATGACCGCCTGAATCGTCTCGCCGGCGCCTTGCGTCCCGGTATTTTCGAGCACCAGCCCGTGCTTCTTGAAGATGCCGGCATCCTGGCCGAGTGTCGGCGCCTGGTTCTCCCAATTGTTGATCTGGCCGATGACGAGCTTGAGTGTGTCCTCGGCCGCGGCCGGCGCGCAAGCAAATGCAAGCGGAGCCAGCAGCCCGATCGCGCGTATCACGCGTTTGATGTGTCCCATATTCCGTTCCTCCACTGGGTTTTTTGTAACTGTCGCGTCGCGTCCCATTAATCCGTCATTCAACACCCATCCCTTCCCGCAAGGAAAGGACTAAAGCTTCATCGTTTCTTCCTCGTTTTACCCCGCTTGGATTTTGCCGCCGGGCGCGCCGATTTTCCGCCGCTGGGCGGAGTGCCGCCGGCCTTGGCGAGCCGCGCCGTCCACAATTCCCATGCGCGGCCCTGCCCGGTGGTCTTTGTGCCGATGAGCGCCGCCTGCGCTGCCTCGCCCGCGGACAGCGGGCCGACGGTGCCGAATGCAGCGGCCGCCGTCTGGAATTCCGCATTGCGGGCGGAAAAGTAGGAACGGAACACCACGTCGCGGATGCTGGTGCCGGCCACCGTGACGCCGTGCCGGCGCATCAGCACCATCCAGTGTCGGCCGAGCGCGCGGGCGAGCGAGGCCCCTTCCTGCGGCTTGACCACCAGCAGATTGGTGTCGCCGAACTCGTCGCGCTGATCCCAGAACGGCGGCTTCACGCCGCCGGTCGCGCCGAGGTGGAACACCGGCACGTAATCCACGCCGGCAACGACGAACGGCATGAAGGCGGCCGCGTGATGATGCACCACCGCCATCACGTCCGGCCGCGCCTTGAAGATTTCCCCGTGAATGACACGCTCGGAATAAGGCGGCAGTTTAAGCGGACGCACCGGCTCGGAATCCAGGTTGTATTCGGAAATATCGCCGGGCTCGACCAGTTCGGGCGAGCGCGAGCGCGAGAGCAGATAGCGATGGGGATCTTTCGGGTGGCGCACACTGACATGGCCGAAGGCATCGAGCACGCCTTCATGCGCCAGGATGCGATTGGCAAGCGCCAGTTCATAGCGGATGTCGGCAAGCGGATCGGGCACGGGCATTCCTCACGATCGATGGCCACCTCTGCCGGCGGCCTGAAACGGAAAGAAAAGCCGAAACGCCCGTACTTGCCAAGAACTTGCTAAGAACTTGCCAAGAACAAGTGCGGGCGTCGGGCGCGAAATGCGGATCGGCGCTCAGGCCGGCCGGCCGGCGAGCACCCGCTTGAAACGTTCCGGCGTGAACGGAACGCTGCGCAGCCGCACCCCGGTGGCGTCGAACACGGCGTTGGCGAGTGCCGCGCCGACCGGCGTGCACGCCGCCTCGCCGGCGCCGAGCGGAGGCAATGTCGGCCGGTCGATCAGGTCGATCTCCAGCTTCGGCGTCTCCGAGAACGTCAGGATCGGATAACTCGACCAATCGACATTCATGACGCGCGAGGAATCGAATTTCACCTCCTCCATCAGCACCCGGCTTAACGTCTGCAAAATGTTGCCCTCGACCTGGGCACGCACGCCGTCGGGGTTGATGATCTGCCCGCAATCGTGCGCGCAGACGATGCGCTCGACCTTGATCCTGCCGCTCGCACGTTCGACCGCGACCTCCATGCCGATCGCCACATAGGCTTCATTGTGCTTGTAGTGCACGTAAGAGATGCCGCGCCCGCGGGCGATGGCCGCGTTCACATCCGCCCCGGGTGACGGGCGCGCCTGCCATTTCATCAGCGCGGCGGTGCGCTTGAGGACCTCGATGCCGCGCGAGTCATTGAGCCCGCGCAGTCGAAACTCGACCGGGTCAAGGCGCGCCGCCGCCGCCAGCTCATCGACAAAACTCTCGACCGCGAAACAGTTCGCCGGTTTACCGGGCGAGCGGATCGGCGCCGGGCGCAGAGGCGCATCCTTCAGCCAATGCACCACGACCTGGACGCTGTTCGCCGCATAGGGTGGATCGCCGTTCTGCGAAATCAGTCCGGCGTTAAGACCGCGCACGTCGTCGAGCCCGGCGGCTTCGGGCGCAAGCAGCGGAATGTTGGGCAGCCCTCGCGTCGTGCGCGGAATCCACATCTCGGTTCGCCAGTCGAGGATACGGCCGTCGGAACCGATTGCACCGGAAATGTCGAGAAGTTGCGGAGGGCCTTTAGGATCCCAGCCGTGTTCGTCCTCACGCGACCATTGCACGCGCACCGGGCGCCCGAGCGCGCGGGACAGAATTGCAGCGTCGGCCGCGGCGTCTTCGTGACCGTTCATGCCATAGCAACCGGAGCCCTCAAGATAGATCAGCCGCACTTTTTCACGCGGCAAGCCGAGGAACCTGGCAAAGCTATTGCGATTGCCGTGGGTGCCTTGTGACGCGGTCCAAATCGTCGCTGCGTCGGCGCTGACGTCGGCGATCGCGCAAGAGGGTCCGATCGAGGCGTGGCTTTGCATCGGCCAGAAATAGCTGGCGGCGACCGTCTTCGCGCCCTGCGGACGAGGTCCGCCCGGCGTCCCCTTGCTGACCAGCGTCTCCAGGGTGCTGTCGGGATCGGCGCGCAGCGTTTCGACCAGCCTGTCCTGCGCCGGCAGGCCCGACCCTGCGGTCCATTGCGCACGCAGCGCGCGGGCGGCGCGCACCGCCGTCCATTCGTCCTCGGCGGCGATTGCGAGAAAGTCCTTGATCCGCACCACCTTCACTCCGGCGAGGTCCTTGACCGAGGACTCATCGACCGACGTCAATTTGGCGCCGATCGCCGGCGGACGGATGATGCGCCCGTGCAACATGCGCGGCACGGTAAAGTCATGCATGTAAACGTGGCTGCCGTTGCACTTGGCCGGCACGTCAGGCCGCGTCAGCGACTTGCCGACGATGGTGTAGCTGGCGGGGTCCTTGAGCGGCGCCTTGGGGTCAAGCTTGAGATCGAACCGGCGCCCGCCGATCAAATCGGCGAACCGGATGCCGGCGCCGCCTGCCTTCGGCCGCACCTCGCCATCGGCGGCCACGAGGTCGTCGGCCTTCATGTTGAGGCGTTGCGCCGCAAGCTCGATCAGCGCCTTGCGCGCGGTCGCCGCAGCTTGCCGGATCTGCACCCCGCCGCGCTGGATGCCGTTTGAGCCGGAGGTGCGTCCCTGGTCGGGGGTGAGCGCCGTGTCACCCTCGACATACTTGATCTTGTCGATGCCGATGCCGAGTTCCTCGGCCGCAATTTGGGGAATGGCGACACGTAGCCCCTGCCCGAGATCGACCTTGCCGCAGAACACGGTCACCGTGCCGTCGCCATTCACAGAGAGGAAAGCATCGACCTCCTTGACGTCGAGCACGCGGCCGGCAAGTGCTGCGCCTTGCGCGAGCGCACGCGGGCTCATGCCCGCCAATGCAAACCCGACGGTCAATGCACCGCCTTTAAGGACGGCGCGGCGGGAAACGCGGGAGGTTTTGAAGGGTGCGTTCATGTCAGCCTCCCTGCCCGCTCGCCGCTAGCACCGCGCGCACGACACGCACATGGGTGCCGCAGCGGCAGAGATTGCCGTCGAGTTCGGAGCGGATTTCGGTTTCGCTCGGCTTGCCGTTGCGAGCGAGCAAACCGACCGCGGTCATTATCATGCCACTGGTGCAGTAGCCGCACTGCGGCACTTGCTCCTTGATGAAAGCGGCCTGCACCGGATGCGGCGCCGCACCGCCAAGCCCTTCGAGCGTGGTGATCGCCTTGCCTTGCACTTCGGAGACGGCGGTCTGGCAGGAACGTGCCGCCTTGCCGTCGATCAAGACCGTGCAGGCGCCGCATTGGCCCAGCCCGCAACCGTATTTGGCCGCCGTGAGGCCCATGCCGCGCAAGACGTAAAGTAATGGCTTGTTGCTGTCGTCGGCCTCGACCGAGCGGCCGAAGCCGTTCACCCGCAGATTATAGCTTGGCATCGCACGTCTCCCACGCCGCCCATGGTTTCGCATATGGCGGACGATCCGGCGCTCAGGATACAAGTTTTTTCACTCGTGGAGAACCAGGGCGCGGCCCCATCAGCATTGATCGCCTCGGGAGGCTCGCCTAGCTTCCTCGCTGCATGTCCGACAGCGCGCAAATCGTCATCGATCGGGTCAGCCACCTCTACCGTCCGCCGCGCGGGCGCGAAGTGCTGGCGCTCGAGGATGTCTCGCTGCGCGTGACCAGCCGCGAATTCGTCGCTTTGCTCGGCCCTTCCGGCTGCGGCAAGTCGACGCTGCTGTATTTGATCGGCGGCTTTTTCCCGACCGAAATCGGCTCGATCCTGATCGACGGCCAGCCGGTCGGTGGCCCCGGGCCCGACCGCGGCATCGTGTTCCAGCATTTCGCGCTGTTCCCGTGGAAGACCGTGCGCGGAAATATCCTCTACGGCCTCGAACGCCAGGGCATGGAGCGCGGCGAGCGCGAAAAACGCGTGCAGGATTTCATCGAGCTTGTCGGCTTGGCCGGCTTCGAAGACAGCTATCCGTCGCAACTCTCCGGCGGCATGAAGCAGCGCACGGCGATTGCGCGCACGCTCGCCATCGATCCGAAAATTCTGCTGATGGACGAGCCGTTCGGCGCGCTCGACGCGCAGACGCGTCACCTGATGCAGAGCGAACTGCTGAGCATCTGGCAGCGCACGCCGAAGACCGTGATCTTCGTCACCCACGATGTGCAGGAGGCGGTCTATCTCGCCGACCGCGTGGCGGTGATGTCGGCGCGGCCGGGACGGATCAAGACCATCGTCGATACCAAATTCGACAAGAACGACCCGAATATCTTCAAGGCCAAGGCCTTCGTCGATAAGGTCGACGAGATCTGGAACCTGGTGCGGGTCGAGGCGATCAAGGCGCAGGAGACGCGCCCGTCATGAAGTCGCTCATCCGTTATTCACCGCTGTTGCTGCTGGCGCTCGCCTGGGAGGCGGCCTCGCGGCTCGAACTGGTGTCGAGCCTGGCGCTGCCGCCGCTCACCAGCGTGCTGGCGGCGTGGTTTGATTTGCTGATCAACGGCGAACTGGTGTCGAACGGCTGGGCTTCACTCTACCGCGGCGGAACCGGCCTGCTGCTGTCCGTCATCGTCGGCTCGACGCTCGGCATCTTCATGGCGTGGTGGCGTCCGGTCAACGCGCTCGTCGGCCCGCTGGTCGAACTGTTTTATCCGATGCCGAAGTCGGCGCTGATACCGGTGACGGTGATCTGGCTCGGTTTCGGCGACGGCTCGAAGATTTTGCTGATTTTCCTCGGCTGCATGTTGCCGGTGACCATCGGCGCCTTCAACGGGGCGCGATCGAGCGACCGCACGCTGGTGTGGTCCGCGCGCAGCATGGGGGCGAGCCGCATGCGCATGTTGTGGGACGTGGTGGTGCCGAGCGCGCTGCCGGAATTGCTCAGCGGCGTGCGCACCGCGCTCGCGCTCACCTTTATCCTGCTGGTCAGCTCCGAATTGATCGTGGCGCGGCAGGGGCTCGGCTACCTCATCGGCTATCTCGGCGCCGACGGCGCCTATGAAGCGATGTTCGCCGTCGTGCTTACCGTCGCCTTCCTCGGCTTTGCCGCCGACCGCGCCTATCAACTGCTGATGAACCGGATGCTGCAATGGCGGGAGTAGACGCAGCCGCGGTGAAAGCGATGCCGCGGCCGGCGCCGTGGCAGGCCTTGGCATGGCGGCTGGCGCCGTTTTTCTCCATCGGCCTTTTGTTGATCGCATGGGAAGCGCTGGCGCGCAGCGGCACGTTCACGCCCTTCGTGCTGCCGGCGTTCTCGTCGGTTGTCGCGCGCATCTGGAGCGACGCCATCACAGGCGATCTTCTGATCAATACCGGGCTTACGCTCTACCGCGCCATCGTCGGGTTTCTGATTTCCGCCATCGGCGGCGTCGCCATCGGCATGGCGATGTCGCGCAGCGTCGGCGTGCGCTGGTTTTTCGATCCTATTATCTCGGTCGGTTTCCCGATGCCGAAGATCGCCTTCCTGCCGGTGGTGATCCTGTGGCTCGGGCTTTACGATCTGTCGAAGATTTCCATCATCGTGTTCGACGCCATTTTCCCGGTGGTGACCGCGACCATCGCCGGCATCAAGGGCGTCGAGCGCGAATTGCTGTGGTCGGCGCGCAATATGGGCGCGCGCGACCGCGAAATGCTGTGGCAGATCGTACTGCCGGCGGCGCTGCCGATGATCATGACCGGCTTGCAGGTGGCGCTGCCGCTGTCGATGATCGTCGCCGTTGTCGCCGAAATGCTGATGGGCGGATACGGTATCGGCGGCGCCATGATGACCGCCTCGCGCTTTGCGGATTCGCCTGGCGTATTCGCCGGCATCGTCGAGATCGCGCTCGTGGGCCTTGTGCTGGTCAAAGGCATGACGATGCTGCGCCGCCGCTTGCTGATCTGGCATCAAGAGGCAAATGAGCCAACCACCGCGTAATTTCAAAGGGTTGCGCCTTCGAGACGGGCTTTAGTCTCGCTATAGTCTCACTCCTAATGCTCAGTCACCCGGCGGGAGGCGGAGGGATTTAAATAATTCAGAAAAGCGTTATGGAATGGGATGAATTGCGCGAGATGAAAATCCCGTACCCGCACCTGTACCCGCAGGCTTTATCGTGTCGCGGGTTCGGTTCCCTGTTGGCCTCCCCAGCATCACAAAATCACGTTCACGGGAAGTTGATACCACATCGCAGGTCAGCCTGTCGTGTTCGTAGCGCAAGAGGGGGTGGTACTGCTTGCTGGTGCAACGAGGTGATTGAATGACCGACTTCCGGCAATGGCGCTTCGCGTCTGTCTCGCATTGTCCAGTTTTAGGGATGAGCAGCGCTGAGGGTGATATAATTCGACTGTCCCGTTTTGAGCCCCAAACGGGACAGTGCGAGACTATGAGTTGCTATTTTTCGATATGAACATTGCAGCTCGGCTACGTAGGCCGAGCACCAAAAACGGGACAGTACCTCCTCGACTGCTTCCGTATTCTAAACGCCGCCCACGCGAATATTTGAGTATCAAGGAAATCGGATTGCTGACGGAGACGGCGCGCGGGCGCGGGCGTCACGGCCACCGCGACGCGACCATGATTTTGGTTGCGTATCGGCACGGTCTTCGCGCAAGCGAGTTGTGCACACTGCGATGGGATCAGGTCGATTTCGGCCACGGGTTGTTGCACGTGCGACGGGTCAAGAACGGCACGCCAAGCGTGCATCCGATGGGTGGGACCGAGATACGCGCGCTCCGGCGGCTGAGGCGCGAGCAACCGGAATCACGCCATGTGTTTGTCACCGAGCTCTTGGGGCCGATGACGACGGCCGGTTTTCGCAAGGTGGTGGCGCGGATCGGGGAGAGCGCGGAGTTTCCGTTTCCGGTGCACCCGCACATACTGCGGCACGCCTGCGGCTACAAGCTCGCCAACGACGGGCAGGACACCCGCGCGGTACAGCACTATATGGGGCACAAGAATATTCAGCACACCGTGCGCTACACCGAACTGTCGCCGGAACGGTTCAAATCATTTTGGGAAGATTGAGGAAGCAGCGACCACATTGAGACCGCCGCATAGCAATAAATGAGAGCCCCGCACTTATGCGGGGCTCATTGACGATGGTTGCCGATGTGGAACCTACCGGCGCTGTGCCGGTGCCGTGCTGCGGCTGTTGTTGTGCCGCGGCCGGCTCGACGGTGCGGGCTCCTCGGCCATATCCTCGGCGGTGATCTCGCGGCAGACAATTTTGCCGTCGAGCGGAAACGCCTGCAGCATGATGTTGAAGCCGCTGCTGTCCTTGTGTGCGAACACAAGGCCGATGTTGAGCCAGAAGTCATCCTGACCGTCGCGCCGGATCACGGAATAGGCACGGTGCGTCGGCTGTCTCGAAGGTTCTTTCTCCGCCATGGGAAACTCCTCTTGAGCGGGTTGCGATGTCCTGCGTGAGCAGGCGCCAAGCATTGCCTGGCGCCTGCCAGCGCGGATCGCAGCTCAGGAGATGGGGGAGACTACCGACACCCTACCTCCAGACGGCCGTTCGTCAAGGAAGCCAGCGCAACAGTCGTCAGCTTGGAAACTTCCGGTATGGCACTTAGCTGCGTTGGCGGCGAAGCGCCATTTAGGACGCGATTGGGGAACAACGGACAAACGGCGGTGCTGGCGCTGAATTGCTAGGCCGTCCTTGACCTATCGCGTCATTGGCAGGTCATCCAACGGCAAATTTTCCAGGCGATTTTGCGGCGTATTCCGGAACTCCAGCCACAGTCGCCACCGGTACAAGCGTAAGCTGCCCGATGGCCATGCGTTCAAGCGGAACCAGAAGGAGGAGTGCATTAAAATGCCGAGAAAAATGGTCAGATCAGCCCGCCGGTCATTTTCAAACCGCCTGATGACGATTGCTTTCAGAACTTGTTTGTCTACCTTGCGTGCGAGCCGGAAAAGCGAAACAATTTACGCTCGGTTGGGAGTCGTCGGGGGAATTCCCGCTCAGGATTTTGCGTTTTATTTGGCGAAGGTAGACCACAACCTATGAGACAAAACAAATGAAAGCGGAAACGTTTAGCTATATCGTCGCCGGCATCGTTCTGATGGGCATCCTGTCCGAGTTGATATGCTATTCGCAACCAGTACGCGCCGCGCTTTCAGGAACGAATGCGGTCGTGCCGCCCTTTATCGCAGTCGTTGCGGTCATCTTCGCTCTGTTTGCAGCAGCAAACGCTTCAGATATTTGGGGGCGAGCACGCGCCCTTCGCTTAACGACTGAGCACGAAGTCACTACCGCACGTTCAATCGTTAAATTTACTGAGAACGTCGGAAACGAGGCTAATCTACTCCGTCGCGCTATTTACGATTATCTCGACGCCGCGACGACTATCGAGCGCAGTTGGATGGAGACTGGCGAAGGTATCGTCCAACCTGCGCAAGGCGCCGCAGACGCCTTGATCCAGGAAGCGACAACCTTTGCCACGACTTCGAATGCTGTCCCATCCCTGAAAGCTCTCATCGTGACGCGCGTCGATGAGCTGCGAAATGCGCGTTCCGAACGACTGACGCGATTTATAGAAACAGGCTCCATCATGCACTGGCTGGGGTTGGCGACATTGGCGGTGATTACGCAAATATCGATTTCTTTGGTCCATATTGGTAAGCCAGCAGCCAGTTGGACCGCACAGCTGACTTTCACCGCCAGTGTGATTGTGGCGTTTCTTTATCTTGCCGTTGAGGATGGAATTATTGGTCCTTCGCGAACGATTGGCATGATGGATTCTCTTGAAGGCGTTCTGAATTCGATGTCTTACGGCGGCGTGGGGTTCGGCAGATGAGCAGCACATATCACGATCGTAGACGGTTCATGGCTGGCGGAGCGGCCGCGGCCACGACATTGGCGACGCCGGCCATCGCGCAAAGTGATGCCCCGCCTATAGAATGGCGATTGGCTTCCAGCTTCCCCCGAGCGCTGGATACCATCTTTGGCGGCGCGGATTTACTGGCGCAGCGGATATCCGATCTTACCGCGAACCGATTCAAAATAAAGGTTCACGCGGCAGGTGAATTGATGCCGCCGTTTGCTGTTACCGATGCAGTAGAGAAGGCGACGATCGAAGTTGCCCACACCGCCGGTTATTATTTTGTGGGGAAGCAAAATGCGTTTGCGTTCGATTGCACAATGCCGTTCGGTTTCAATCAACGCCAGCAGAATGCCTGGATGATGCATGGCGACGGCGGGCGCCTGGTGGGAGACTTTCTTCGAAACTACAGCATTGTCGGTTTTCTGGGCGGCAATACCGGCACGCAGATGGGCGGCTGGTTCAAGCATCCTCTGCGTTCACCGCTGGACTTAAAAGGATTGAAATATCGCATTCCTGGTATCGGGGGAAAAATCATGAGCGCCTTTGGCGTCATACCGCTGACGCTACCCGGCGGGGAAATTTTACCAGCCATGTTGTCCGGGAAGGTTGATGCTGCGGAGTGGGTCGGGCCTTACGATGATGAGAAGCTCAGGCTCTATGAGGCCGCTAAGTATTATTATTTTCCCGGCTGGTGGGAGTCCAACACGTCGCTGTCGTTTTATGTGAATGCCGGAATGTGGGAAAAACTGCCGCGACTCTATCAACATGCGTTCCGCTCCGCTGCCGCGGAGGTCAATGGCGACATGATGGCTAAATATGATTCATTGAATCCGGCCGCGTTGGAACGCTTGCTTGATTTGGGCGTCAAACTGGTTCCGTTCCCGCCGGAGATCATGCGACTTGCGCAGAAAACAACATTCGAGTTTTACGAGAATGAGGCTTCAAGCAACCCGGAATTTGGAAAGCTCTATCGGAACTGGAGACTTTTTCGCGAGCGTCAGTTTGCATGGCATCGCGTTGCCGAGCATACCTATGCGAATTTTGTCTATACGACGCGGGTGCTGCGATGAATCCGTGGGCCATTATTAAGAGCGAGAAATTCGGCACATTCTCGCTTTAAGGGCAGCTCTCGGACGAGCTGAGCAACTTGCCTTTGTGCAGCGTACGGCGTTTGGGAACCATACTGATCCACCCCCGCAAAAGTGGTCCGACCTGAAGTATGTCTTATGGCATCAAGGAGGACCGATATGCCGAGGAAGAGACACAAGCCGGAAGAGATTGTTGCGAAGCTGCGGCAGGTTGACGTTCTGGTCTCGCAGGGCCAGGCCGTTGCCGATGCGATCCGTCAGATCGGCGTGACCGAGGTGTCTGCGCGACGAGCTGCTTGATGGCGAAATCTTTTACACGCTGAAGGAAGCGCAGATCATCGTCGAAAGCTGGCGGCGGCACTACAACACGATCCGGCCGCATGAATCTCTCGGCTACAAGCCGCCAGCGCCTGAAGTGTTCGTGCCAGCCTTCGCTGCGTGGCCGGCTGCGCAACCCCGGCCAGCTCCGCCGGCCACGCTAGCGCTACGGCCCACCATGAACTAACATTCCACCCGGACCACTTTTGCGGGGGCCGATCAGATTCTTCCCCTTTACTACGATTAATCGATTGAACCTTGAGCTTGTCGATATGGCTGAAAGCGACGCAGACGCAGCTTTCCGCGTCGCCAAGCAAAGCGGCCGAAAATGCGGAAATCGAGGCCCATGACGCGTTCACGACAAGCAATTCCTGCCGACTGGGGCCAGTTTATCGTTCCAGCCGTTTTTGCGCTGATGGTGCTCATCTTCTACGCAATGGATGCTCGCTATCTGTCGAGCGCCAACGTGCTGAATATCATGAATCAGGTTTCGATTCTGATGGTCGTAACGATCGCCGCGAGCCTCGTCATTTTTACTGGCGGATTCGACCTTTCGGCCGGCTCGGTCGTTGCGCTCACCGGCGTCGTCGCCTCACTCACTGTTGGATACACCGATAGCGTCGCGCTTGGCCTCTTTGCCGGCATTGTCGCGGGCGGCCTTGTTGGAGCGCTCAACGGATTCTTTGTTGGCTATCTCGGCGTCTCGCCCCTGATTGTGACGCTTGGCACATTGAATATGGCGCGCGGACTCGCACTCATTCTTGCAGGCGGCAGCGCTATCTACAGTTTTCCCGCTTGGTTCACCGACCTCGGAACTTCGCGCGTGCTTGGGCTGCCATTGCTTTTCGTCATCGCGGTCATAGTCTTCCTAAGCTTTGCGTTACTCATGCGGTTTACGACCTTCGGCATCAATCTGTATGCCACCGGCGGCAATACGCAGGCTGCACGTCTGTCGGGCATCAATGTCCGCTTCGTTCGTTTCGGAACGTTTACTCTCGCGGGCGTCGTCACGGCGATCGCCGGACTCATGCTTTGCGCACGCACTGGCGGCGGCGAACCGACAGCCGGATTTCTCTACGAACTCGAAGCCATCGCCGCTGTCGTACTCGGCGGCGCTTCGCTTTCGGGAGGCGACGGCCGCTTGTGGCGTTCGATGCTCGGCATTCTGCTTCTGACGGCTCTTGGAAACGGCTTGAATATTGTAGGTGTCCATCCGCATTGGAAGGGCGTTGCGATCGGCGCGATCCTGGTTTTCGCTGCGTCCCTTGAGGCTCTTCGAAGACGAAAATAAGCATTCTCGGAAGGCTGTGCCTTCGGAAGAACAAGGAGATTGAAATGATACGCAATCTAAAATCAGTGCTGGCCGCGGCGACCGTGCTCGTGGCAGCGTCCGCCAGCGGAGTGCTGGCGCAGGGCAAGACCTATCGCGTCGGGATATCGCTGCCGGAAGCGCAGAATCCTTTCTACGTCCAACTCGGTAACTCCGCGGTCGCTACGTTGAAGCAGCGTGGCATCGAGGCGACGCTGCTATCGGCCAACGCCGACGTGAACGAGCAGATCAACAACATCAACGACCTCGTCGCATCGAAGGTTGATGCCATCTTGATGTCGCCGCTCGATACCGAAGGACCGGCGACGGCTGTGCGGCGTGCGCATGAAGCCAACATCCCAATTTTCATGGTGGCGCGCACACTCGACAAGCGTTTCGGCAACATCTGGAAAACCTTTATTGGAATCCATTTCGACGAAGTCGGCAAGATCAAGGGTGAGTGGGTAGTCAAGAACACCAAGCCGGGGAAAGTCGCGATGCTGCTTGGCCCAGCGGGCGCGCTTGTTATGGTAGAGCAAGAAAAATCGTTCCGACAGGCCATCGAACCTGCCGGATATAAAGTCACTTTCGCGCAGAACTCGACCCAGACCCGCGAGAATGGTCTGAAGCTGAGCGAAGACGCATTGATCGCGAACCCCGATCTGGTGGCGATCTACGCGTCAAATGATGACCTCGCACTTGGTGCATCGCAAGCCGTGAAGGCTGCGGGCGCCACCGGCAAGGTGGCGATCATTGGACTTAACGGCTCGCCACCGGCACTTGCCGCTGTCCACAAAGGTGAAATGGCCGCGACCGTGTTGCTCGATCCGACCGGATGGGGCCGGACCGCCGCGACGACCGTCGCAGACTTCCTGCAGAACAAAAAGGAGCCTGAACCATTCGTGACCTTCCAGTTCAAATTGGTCGGTCAGTCGGAAGCCTTCGATCTCATTCCGCCGCCGCTGCGTGAACGGCTCGGGGTCACCAAGTAAGACGCGTACGATGATCGTGATCCCGACCGCAAACAAGCAGTTTGCGCGACACGAGGACGTATTCCTCGCGGCTCATTCTTTGAGCCGGAGCTACGGTCCGATCACGGCTTTGTCCGGTGTTTCAATCGATTTCAGACCCGGCGAAATTCACGCAATCGTTGGAGAAAATGGGGCCGGCAAGTCGACGCTGATGCGTCTCTTGGCTGGAGAAGAACGGGCGGATGCGGGCGGGATCCTGATCAATGGAAATCCCGTCCGCATCAGCAGCCCGCAAGATGCGCAGGCACACGGAATTGTGATCGTTCATCAGTATTTTCAGCTCGTCAACACCATGACGGTTGCCGAAAACATTTTCTTGGGTGTACCGCCAATCAAATGCCGTGTTGGTCCTATCGCGCTAGTGGACCATCGGAGAATGCGCCTATTGGCCGAAGAGCGGCTTGCTCCCTTTGGTCTCGCGCACGCGGCTGCCTTGCGAGTCGGTGACTTAACAGTCGCGGAACGCCAGCTTGTCGAAATCGCGCGCGCGCTCGATCGATCGGCAAAACTCCTCATTCTCGATGAACCTACGGCTTCGCTCGGTCCGGAAGAAACAGAGGAACTGTTCCGGCATGTACGCGCTATGAAGGCGCAGCGCGCCACCATCGTTTTGATCGCGCACAATCTCGACGAAGTGCTCTCGATCGCCGACCGAGTCACCGTCCTGAGGAACGGTAAGCTGATCGCAACATTGGCGCGCGATGCCATCAATTATGACAGCGTTGTTGAGATGATTGTCGGGCGCGAACTCGCGCGTGGGTACCAAAAAGCGACAACTACAGCCGGCGAACCGCTCATGGTTGCAGAAGGTCTTGCGCAAACTCAGGCAAGCTCTTTCTATTCGATGTCACTGCGCCAATCCGAAATCCTTGGTATCCCGACCTATGTCGGCGCAATGATCGAGCAAACGCTGAACGAATTAACTGGCATGACGCGTTATCGCGGCGGAAGCCTGACCGCCAACGGGCGCGACCTCTCTCGCGCTGGAATCTCAGACTTCATCGATGCCGGCGTCTGTCTCATTCCGGGAGACGCTATGGCCGAAGGCCTGATCCCGGAGTTTTCGATTGAAGACAACATCTTGCTACCCAATTTATCGCGGTTTCAGACCGCTGGATTTCTTCATCGCCCTGCCCTGCGCCGCGTGGTCTCCGATCTCATCCGCGAACTGGATATCCGGCCGACAAATCCGGACACGCCGGTCAAGAATATGTCCGGCGGCAACCGCCAGAAGGTAGTCATCGCCAAATGGCTTGCGCGCGGTGCGAAGATCTATGTGATGAACGACCCGACCAAGGCGATCGATGTTGGCGCCAAGGCAGAAATTTACCGACTGCTTGGAAATGTCGTCACTAATGGTAATGCCGTCGTGCTGGTTTCGTCCGATACCGACGAACTCATAGGCCTGTCGGATCGCATCCTCGTCCTATGCGACCGTACACTGGTCGCGGAGTTTCCGCGACATTCGATCGACAAGGGAAAGCTTGTCGCTGCCGTAGCGGGAAGCCGGCAGCAGATGAGTAGCTCTGCACCGGGCCACGCTCCATGAGCCTCACAGATCTCGAAGCGCGCCTCCGTCGCGAACTGACATTCCTCGAATTTCCGGCACGCTCGTGGATGCATGTCCGCACGAACCCGCGCGGGCATGTCTACGACGCTATCATCGTCGGTGGCGGCCAAAGCGGACTCGCCGCAGCGTTCGGCCTGATGCGCGAGCAAATCGGAAACATTATTGTTCTGGATCGCAATGCGCCCGGTCAAGAAGGCCCGTGGAAGAACTTCGCCCGCATGATCACATTGCGGACACCAAAGATGGTCAGTGGACTCGACTTCGGAAATCCATCCCTGACACCGCGCGCTTGGTACGAGGCGCAGTTCGGCATAGAGGCGTGGAAGAAGCTCGGCAAGATTCCGCGCGATATCTGGCAGGACTATCTCGACTGGTATCGCCGCGTACTGAGCATCCCGGTCGAGAATCACGTCAACGTCACGGGGTTCTCTCCGATAGACGACATCGTCGGCGTTACAACATCCGACGGCCGCACGCTGCTGGCACGCAAGGTCATCCTCTGCACTGGCTTGGACGGCACGGGCGAATGGGCGGTACCTAAATTTATCTCGTTCTCGCTGCCAGCGGACCGTTACGCGCATACGGGTGATGACATCGATTTCGACGCGCTTGCAGGCAAACGCATCGGCGTTCTTGGCAACGGCGCCTCGGCCTTCGACAATGCGGCGACCGCGCTCGAATACGGCGCGGGCAGCGTAACTCTGTGCTTGCGAAAGCCGGATTTTCCCCGGGTCAACGCCCACAAATGGATGGAGACGTCCGGATTCCTCGGCCATTATTGGTCATTGCCGGATCTCGATCGCTGGCGCTTCATGCGCCGGATTACCGGCATGAGCCAGCCGCCGCCGCAGGACACTCTCTGGCGCTGCGTCAATTTTCCTAATTTCTCCATTCAGACAGACGCAGGCTGGAACAAGGTTTCCATCGACGATGGTGAGGTCGCGGTCGAAACGCCGAAAGGCCGCATAACCTTCGACTTTCTGATCTGTGGCACGGGTATTTCCAACGAAACGAAATCGCGGCCGGAGCTCGTGGCGCTCTCTGGCCACATCGCGACGTGGAACGACGTGTTTACGCCGCCACCGGGAGAAGAGGATCCCTATCAGGGTTCAGCTCCCTATCTCGGTCCGGCGTTCCAGTTTCTTGAGAAGAAACCCGGGGCAGCCCCGCATCTGAGCCGGATACATAACTTCACGTATGGAGCGACTTTAAGCATGGGCCTTTCCGCGTCATCGATAAGCGGAATGAAATACGGCCTGCCGCGATTGATCCAGGGAGTCGTCGGTGACCTCTTTCGCGAGGACGCAAGTCATCATTTCCAGAGTCTGCTTGCCTACGCGGAAGAAGAAATCACCACGCTGCAACTCCCCCAGGATCGATCGCTCGTTCCAATCGTTGACATGCCCAGCCGGAGCAGGCTGACTCCGCCATAAGTCATCGCGATTGCAAAGGCCAATCCCATGCGACGAGATCAGTAAAGTCATGTATCCATCCAGTTTCAACTATCTCAAGGTCACCAATTTCTCAGAAGCATCCGCAGCTCTGTTGAGTGCCGGTGAGAACGCAAAAGTCCTCGCCGGCGGCCAAACACTGATTCCGATGATGAAGCTACGGCTCATCAAGCCGGAATTGCTGATCGACCTCGGCGGCATCCCATCTGCGCGCGACATCGTCGTCGGCAAGCAGACCGTCGAGATTGGCGCCCTGGCACGGCATGCGCAAATCGGCCTCTTCGCCGCTCTGAAGGCATTTCCGATCGTTGGCGATTGCGCCCTTGGCATTGCCGACGCGCAAGTCCGCAACATGGGGACCATTGGGGGATCGCTGGCAGAAGCGGATCCCTGCAGCTGTTGGCCGGCATTGCTGGTCGCGCTCGACGCGGAAGTTCTGCTCGATGGACCGCAGGGCGAGCGAGCGCAGCGGGTTCGTGACCTGCTCGCGGATGCCTATACGCCTGATTTGGCGCCGGGAGAATTAATCACCCGCGTTGCTATCGATCGGGCCGCGCTCGTCGGTGTCGGCGCCTTCGTAGCCTTCAAGCGCGCGGCGCCAGCCTATCCTACTGCCAGTTGCGCATTGCAATTGTCTTATGACGGCGACCGCATCGCTTCGGTCCGGATGGGCTTTGGCTGCATGGGCCTCACCCCGCTGGCATTCGACGCTGTCCACGACATGGCCGCGGGTCAGCAGATCAATGCCGACTTGGTCGAAGATATTGCGCAGGCTGCGGCCGAATTCGTCGAACCGATCGACGATAACAAGGGGTCCGAGGCCTACAAGCGATCGCTGGCGCGCGGCCTCGTGATCCGCGCGTTTGAGATCGTTGAAGCGCGCCGCCATGGCACCCAAGCGCCGGAGACTCATAGCTATTATGGCTGATATCAAAAAGATACCCGTTACCATCGTTGTGAACGGGCGCAGCATTCGCGCTGATGTCGAACCACGAATGCTGCTTGTCGAATTCATCCGCGAATCCTGCAGCCTCACCGGAACACATGTCGGTTGTGACACGAGCTATTGTGGCGCCTGCACTGTTCTGCTTGACGGACGTTCGGTGAAATCCTGCACGCTGCTCGCGTTGCAAGCCTCAGATAAGCACGTGCAAACCATCGAAGGACTCGAATCTCCCGACGCGCTTCACGTTCTACAAACCTGTTTTGCAGAACAGCACGCACTGCAATGCGGATTCTGCACACCAGGATTTCTCATGTCGGCCGTGAACCTGCTCGCTGAGATACCCGACCCGGACGAAAAAGCCATTCGTAAAGGTCTGGGCGGGAATGTGTGCCGCTGCACCGGCTATCTGCCGATCATTCAAGCGGTGCAGGCGGCTGCCTCCAAGATGAAAAACTCCTCCCGATGAAAGTCAATCTCGACGGTGACTTTGAGGTCGCAGCAACAGCGAACGAAACATTCGCTTTCATCACGACTCCGGAACGCTTCGCCCCGGTTCTTCCCTATTTCAAGGAACTGAAAGATATCTCTGGCCGTCAGTTTACGATCGTGCTGGAGGTCGGCGTTCCGCAAATTCGCGGCACCGCGGAGGTCAATGCCGAACTGGTCGAGGCACAGGCGCCGCATCGTGCGGTCTACACTGTTAGAGGGCGGCATGCGCTCGGCATGATGGACTCGACCATGACGTTCTCGGTCGCTGAAGCGCCAGTCGGATCGAACGTGACATGGCAGACCGAGAGTGTCGTGAGCGGGACACTCGCCTCACTAGCACAAGGAATCCTTCTCCCGTTAGCGAAACGACAAATTAAATCTCTGGTCGCATCGGTGCGCACAGCGCTCGGCGGCACGGACGCTGTGCCGGAGCAGAAAGCTGAAAATATTCTAGGTCGTAGTGCGACGTCATTGCGCGGACTGTTCGGCAAGACAAAAATTTCGAATGAAGATACCGAAGGGAAGCTTTCATGAGCGTACAGACATTTCAGCGAAAGGAAGACAATCGTCTCATCAGGGGCCGCGGCCGTTTCGTCGACGACGAAGGCAGCCGCGCGCTTCATCTCAAGCTCGTACGCTCCCCTTACGCCCATGCGCGCATCCTTAGCGTGGACACCGGCGCTGCTGAGGCACTCGAAGGTGTCGTCTGCACTCTGACCGGCGCCGAAGCCGCGAAGCTAACAAACCGGTTCATGCAGATCGCACCCGCTCCCGCCGATCAGATCAAAGACTATTGCATTGCACCCGATCGTGCCCGATTTCAGGGTGAACCCGTCGCCGCCGTGGTGGCGACCTCACCCGCGATCGCCGCGGATGCGATCGAGCTTGTACGGGTGGAATACGAGCCATTGCCCGTCATCGTCGACGCCGTTGTGGCATTGGAAAACGGATCGCTGTTGCATGAGCAAATCGGCACCAACCAGAGCTGGGGTTCGCTGTTCGAGTGGGGTGAGGTCGATCGCGCCTTTGCAGACGCCGACACAATCATTGAGATCGATCGCTTAAAGTTTCATCGCTTCTCAAGCACCCCGCTCGAAGGTTACTGCGGACTCGTGACGTGGGAGGCTGGCGGTAGAATCGACATGCTTTGCAATCTGATCCAACCCGGCGTCGCGATGAAGTTTATGGCGCCTGCACTCGGCGTATCTCCCGAGCAATTGCGTGTGCGCACACAGGATATCGGCGGCGGCTTCGGCATTAAACAAAACTTGTACCCCTATCTGATGATCGCAGCCCTTGCCTCGCGCAAAGCGGGGCATCGCCCAATCAAATGGATCGAGGAACGCCGCGAGCATCTGCAAGCAAGCGCACATGGCAACGAACGTACATTTCTCGATATCAGGGTCGCTCTTAAGGCCGATGGTGAAATGACCGCAGTTTCGGCGAAACACGTCGATGATTGCGGCGCATATCCGCGCTACGAACCCTTGGGTGGCGTTATTTGGAGCCAGGTCGCGCCGGCAGCTTACCGTCTCCAAAATCTGCGGATCGATTTTCGTCAGGCAATGACGAACAAATGTCCCGTGGGGCCGAATCGCGGCTTCTCGCGTATGCAAAATGTCTGGTTTCTCGAACGTATCATCGATATCTGTGCGCACGAGATGAGAATTCCTCCGGACGAGATGCGAAAGCGCAACTACGTTCCCGAGATGCCGTGGACAACTCCAAACGGCTGCATCTACGATTCCGGCGACTATGCAGCCATGCTTGATATGGCCAAGCAAATGATCGGTTGGGATGAATGGATTGCTAAACGCGATTCCATGCGGGCGGAGGGCAGCATTGTCGGCATCGGCATCGGCACTGCGCTCGATTCCGGAACCAACAATTTCGGACAATCGACCATCGTCAATCCCAAATCAGGGCTCTCCGGTAATTCCGAGGCAGCCAATGTCCGCATCGGCAGCGACGGCAGCGTGACGGTGATCGTTGGCTCGGTCCCACAGGGTCAGAGTCACGAAACTGTCGCGGCGCAGATCGTGGCGAGTGAACTTGGCATTTCGGAAGATATCGTTCGGGTTGCAAACGGCTTCGACTCGGATCGCGTCACGCACACCAGTCACTCCGGTACCTACGCCAGTCAATTCGCAGTGACCAGCATTGGAGCGATTCACGGCGCGGTCGATAAGTTACGTGAAGAGCTTCTAACGGTGGCATCGCTTCTGCTCCAGACGGATCGTACCAGACTCAAGACTGGAATATTCGGCGGTGTCGCGGCGGTGGGAACTGACGATGGCTCGCGCCATATCTCGTTCGCGGACATTTCGACGACGATCAACACAAAAACCGCCGCATTACCGAAGGAACTGCACGACATCACGCTTAACTGCCGCTACGTCTACCGCGCTCCATTCGATCTTCCTGATCCGGTCCGCAAATACGGCAATCTCACGCTGACTTACGCCGCGCAGGTACATATAGGAGTGATCGAGATCGACCCGCTGACCCATAACATCCATATTCTCGACTACGCAGCGGTCGATGACTGCGGCCGCGTGATGAATCATACCATCGTTAAAGGCCAGGTCATTGGCGCGGCGGCACACGGCTTTGGTGCAGCATTGATGGAAAACTTGAAATACGATGATAATGGAAATTTATTGACGGCGACTTTCAGTGATTATTGTCCGATCACAATACTGAACATGCCTCAAATTCGTTATGGAAACCGGGAATCACCCTCTCCTTTCACCTACAACGGCGCCAAAGGCATGGGCGAAGGCGGGGGCGGACCGATTTTTACGTTATCGGCCGCATTGCAGGATGCCCTCGCTAAGTACGGTATTCGCGTTGACCGGTCGCATTACTCGCCCAGCGATCTCTACGAAGTTATGACCAACCCGGCTGGCCGTCGCGGCGCTGTTGTCCAAAAGACCGTACGAAACTGATGAACTTGTCCCTTGTCCCTTCCAGTCGTTCGCCAATGACGATGATATGATCGACGCATTCTCTGCGGATCGAACCGATCAGCCGTTCAGCCGTTCAGCATATCCGTTTTGCCACGGGGAGCGCGGCGTTGTAGTGGTGGCGGGATGCCCTGTCCTTTCCGAAAATCATATCCGGACGTATTTATGATGCAGCCCAGCCAAGATGGGAGGGGCGACAATAGCGCCAGATCGTTGGACTGCTCGGCTTGCCCGGCGCAATATAATGCCATTCGACATTGTGATCTTTTGCCCAGCCGAGGATCGCGTTCGAGGTGAACTCGGTGCCGTTGTCCGACACGATCATCGCAGGCTTACCACGCCTGCCGATGAGCACCGTCAGTTCGCGTGCGACCCGTTTTCCCGAGATCGACGTGTCGGGGATCGCCGCCAGACATTCGCGCGTCACGTCATCCACGATGTTGAGGATGCGGAAGCGCCGGCCAAGAGCGAACTGATCGTGGACAAAGTCGAGCGACCAGCGCGCGTTGACCTTGGCTTCGATCAGGATCGGGGTACGTGTTCCCACGGCCCGTCGCCGGGCTTTGCGTTTGCGCACCGTGAGCCCTTCCTCCTGGTAGAGCCGGAAGATGCGGTTGATGCCTGAGGGCTCGCCCTCTTGCCGCAGCAGGATGAACAGCCGCCGGTAGCCGAACCGGCGGCGCTGGTTGGCGAGATCGCGCAGACGCGCTCGTAGCTCGATATCGGGCGGCCGGCGCGAGCGATACCGGATCATCTTGCGATCGGCGGCAACGATGGTGCAGGCCCGACGCTCACTCATCTCCAGCACGCTGCGTAGATGAGCGACAGCCTCGCGCTTGGCGGCGGGCCCTACCATTTTTTTGTCAGAAGCTCCTTCATCGCGGCATTGTCGAGCATCGATTCCGCCAGCAGCTTCTTCAGCTTGCGGTTCTCATCCTCCAGCGCCTTCAGCCGTCTGGCCTCAGACACCTCCAGACCGCCGTACTTGGCCTTCCAGTTGTACAGTGTGGCTTCCGAAACTCCGTGCTTGCGCGCCAGATCGGCGGCCTTCGCACCAGCCTCGTGTTCGCGCAAAACCGCGATGATCTGCTCTTCCGTGAACCTGATCCGCTTCATCGTCCGTCCTTCCAATAAGGCCGGACTCTAACTCCCGGTGGAGGAAAAACTCAGTGGCAGGTCACTTGATGCCAAAAGACGAACTTTAGGTCGGACCACTTCAAGGGGGGAGGATCCGCCGCGCGGGTAAGCAATTGGTAAAACGTCTACAAGAATATTGTTGGCAACAAAACGAAAGCGGCCTGATCAAGCCGTATCAACCTGGCTCAACCCAAAGCACTCAATCTTTGAAAGTATGTGTCGGCTAATTTAGGGCAATCAGCAGTCTAGTTTTACTGATGAGGGATCGCGTAAAAACTTGACACCGACATTGAGCCCCGAGCGCCATGCGGTCTGACAACGACGCTGCGTGCTTCTATCGCGCGCAAGAAATAAATTGAAATTATCTGGGACCTGCTGGTCACCGGCTACTGTGAGCCTCGCGCCTGTTGCGGAAATATCGTAAATCATGCAATCGCGCGGCGCAGAACCGTCGCCAATATCGATCCAGGCAGGGTAGTACAGGGTCTTGCGCGGAGCTTTCCGCAATTCCATTCGGCGTGAAGAAATTATAACGTTCATAAATCACGCTATGAATGATACACACCCGTGCACTGTAATATAATAGCAAATTGATTAACAAATCTTATTCACTTTTATTCGGCGCATTGACGGTATCAAAGGAATTTCTTAGTAGGTATTTACTGTCAGGTTGGTGTCTGAGCCCTGACGACCTTTCTGGATCAAGGCCCCGGACGACAACACATCGTCGCCCGGGGCCTTGAATTTTGTTCAGTCGATGTCGACAGGCTTAAAGCGCACTCATGTCGGAGCTTTATCGAATCAGACCGCAAACCAGGCACCGGGCAATCCACCTATCCTCCGTCGTCAGAACTTATGGGCCGGTTAGCCAAAGCTGAAACGGAAGGTGTCCTTATTAATAGAACGCGGGCTGACAATCCGGTGCGGATTCCGGTGATGACGGACAGGCATTCCATTTGAAGGCGGACAGTGATTCCGGTCGATGGCGGACAGCAATCCGGTGAAGGCGGACAGCGGCTCCCGTCGACGGCCTCATGGGGTCATGCGTCCTGCTTGACGTCAAGTCCGG